>NZ_PZKQ01000020.1:0-17550 GCF_003046645.1 Escherichia sp. MOD1-EC6475
AAGAGCGCAGCGACGAAATCCCGGAAGCGGCAAAAGAGATCATGCGTGAGATGGGGATTAACCCGGAGACGTGGGAATACTAAAGCGGAAAAGAGCGGCGCGGAGAGTGGAATCGCCTGATGCGCTACGCTTATCAGGCCTACGTCATATTGCAATTTATTGAATTTGCACGAACTTGTAGGCCGGATAAGGCGTTCACGCCGCATCCGGCATAAACACGCAGGTCAGACGCCGTAACGTTCGCACCAGCCAAGAATGGCTTTTTCGAAGCAGGCGAATGGTGGATGCACAATGCCCGCGCCAATCATGCCGACGCCCGCATCTTTATGGGCGATGGCGGTGTTGATCACTGGCAGAATGCCGCTGCTACCCACGCGGGTAATGTCGATTGCCGACGGCACGCCCATAAAACCGAGCAGCGGAATGGTGACGTTCGGGTTTTCGCCGAGGGTGATTTCACGCATCTGGCGGGAGAAATCGATAGCCTCTTCCACCGTGCCGCCCACCAGCGCGACGATTGCGGGCGCGGTCGCCATAGCAAATCCGCCAATACCGTAGGTTTCAGTGATGGCGCTGTCGCCGATATCCAGCCCCGAGTCTTCCGGTTTATAACCGGCAAACATCGGGCCGATGACCTGCTGCGCCGGGCCGGTAAACCACTGCCCCGGCAGGCCGCTGACCCGCAGGCCGAACTCGACGCCGTTACGCGCCATGGTGGTGACCACGGTGCTGTATTCGATGCCGTGCGCCGCATCCATCGCCGCTTTACACATCGCCATCCACGTCGGGCCGGAGAAGTAGTCGCTGCTGGCGACAAAATCAAACACTTCGCGCTGCTGCTCGACGGAATAACCGGCCTGAATAATCCCCGGCGTCAGCGCCTGAATCAGCAGCGTCGTCCCGGCGTTGTTGCGGTTATGGCACTCATCGCCCATATGCAGCGCCTGCGCCAACATTAAGCGCAGATCGATCTCACCAATAATTTTCATCGCGTCGCGCAACATGGGTCCCTGGACATCACGCATCCAGTTGAGGCGGTCGATCACGCTCTGGTCGTTGGCGCCCATACGCAAAATCTTCGCCATCTGCTCGCTCATGTTGGTGTAAGCGATGTTGCCGTAGGTTTTGTTTTTCACGATGTGCATAAACATCGAGGCCGAGGTAACGCCCGCCATCGAACCTACGCAGTCATGTTCATGGCACGGCGAGAAGGTGATCTCCCCGGAGGCCGCCAGTTCAGCCGCCTCGTCGAGATCTTTCGCCAGCCCTTCGAACACCAGCGCCCCGGTGACCGCGCCTTTCATCGCGCCGCACATTTTTTCCCAGGTGACCGGCGGCCCGGCGTGAAGAATGGTTTTCGCCGTCATGCCCGGCACGACGTTAATCGCCTGATCAAAACCAATCAAAACCGGATGCGACTGAATAATGCGTTCCAGCGCCTGCTGATTAGCGGCAGCGATTTTGTCTGCCAGCGGCGAATCGGCAATGTTGTCCAGCGCCTGCACCACCTGCATATTGCCCTGCCCCGGCGGTGTCCAGTCGAGCTGGGTCACTTCAACATGCTGCTTTTTCAGGTCATCGCTAAACATGGCGATGCCGACGTTAATAACGTTCAACGGTTGGCTAAACAGTGACGGGCTCATCAGGCTTCCTCCCCTTTGCAGATAAATTCACGCGCCAGCAATCCGGTATTGGTGCTGCTGCTGGCCAGAATCACGCCGGCATCAAGCAACATCTGGCTCTGTTGTTCTAATGATGGCGTATCGAGATCGGTGCCCAGCACATAAGCGAGAATGATCAACTCGCGGCCTTCGGCTGCGGCGATCGCTTTCGCTTCTTTGATCGCCTCGATAGTGGAACCGACCGGATCTTCATGCGATCCAAATCCGAGCACGAAATCCATCACGATCACCGCCACTTCTGGATCGCGCGCTTCTTCGATCAACCGGCTGATGCGATTGGTGGGGTCAATCATTGGATGCGGCTTGCCGTTGGTGAAGTCGTCATCGCCAAAGTCGAGGAAGGTATGTTTGATGCTGCGGTTGATATCTTTCAGGCGGAATTCAGGATCGGGCTGGATATTGCTGTAGACATCGCCGTGTTTTTCCATCACCGCGAACATGGTTTCGTCACACAGCGTACCGCCGCAGAACAGGCCACGAATGTACTTCTGTTGTGGTTTCAGGCGAGCGCGCACATCAGCAATTAACGGCTGGTTTAGCGTATGCAGGTCGAGATGTTCCTGTTTCACGCCGGAGAGCATCACCGCTTTCAGCGCCGCCTCTTTGGTGCCACGGGCAAACTGTAGCCCCTGCTCATCCACTGGCGTTTCGCCACGACCGAGGAAGCAGACCACCACCGGCTTGCGGCAGGCGCGCGCGCGTTCCAGCACTTTGCGAGCCACCGCAGGCGCTGGCGGTTTAGAAATTAAGGCGATGATTTCAGTTTGCGGATCGTTTTCTAACATGCCGATGGCGTCGAGCATCATCAGGCCACCAATTTTCTCGCTCAGATCGCGCCCGCCGGTGCCGATCAGTTGCGAAACACCGCCGCCAAATTCATGAATGCGGACACTCAGTTCCTGGCTGCCGGTGCCGGACGCGCCAACAATGCCGATATTGCCGCGACGCACGGCGTTACCAAAGCAGAGCGCCGCGCCGTTGATAATCGCCGTGCCGCAGTCTGGCCCCATCATCAGCAGCCCTTTTTCGTGAGCGAGCTGCTTGAGCGCCAGTTCATCTTCAACCGAGACGTTATCGGAGAACAGCATCACGTTGAGGTCGTTTTGCAGAGCCTGACGCGCTTCGCGAGCGGCAAACAGGCCGTTAACGGAAATCACCGCCAGGTTACTTTCCGGGATATGCTTTTTGGCGCTGGCAAGGGTGGCATAGCGTGCTTCATGCGAGCCACTTTGCGCTTTGGTGTTGAACAGTTCTTCAATCTCCACCAGCAACTGCTCGTTGTCCGCGCCCGCTTTGCCGTTAATAACGATCATCAGGTCGCCGTTTTTCGCCTGCTCCAGCTCCGGCGTCAGCAGCCCTAAATTGTTCAGCACGCCTTTGTTCATTTCGGTCGCCATCGCCACAAATGCCTGCTCGACGCCGTCGAGTTTATTTGCACGCGTGGAGATGGACATCAGCGAGACAGAATCAAAATAGGTATTCGGTTTAATGACTATTTTAACTGACATAATTCCCTCCGTAGGTTTGGCTCAGCGCACAACCATCGGCCATGCCATACAGCATGTCGCAGCCGGAACTGGAGCCAATATGTTTAATTTTTTCTATTGCCTGAGTGGCGTTCTCAGGGATGTCATTAATGATGCCGTGAATAAAATGGTAAATATTTTCCCGACAGCGTTGTTGTAATGCGGCTTCCAGCGTAATAGCACTTAATAACGTGGTATTATTTCTGCCGCGTTGCAGGCCGAGATAAAATTCCTCTTTGCATTTTCCTGCCGGATGCCCGGAAATAAATAAAACAAGCACCAGACCTGTTAAATAATCATCGGCTGAAGGTGTCAGACCAATCCCTAACCCCATCATATTAGCGACCGCTGACGCGATATTTTGTTTATCGTTTAATGCCTGAATAACAGCACGTCGCCTGATATGTAATTCTTTATTTAACGCCTGATAAAACGGATTATCACCGCGATAATTAAACAGGGTTTCATTTTCCCCCAGATGCTGATGAATAATGTCGTGCCACTGTTGCCAGGCGATAAGGTGAAAATTCTCAGCGGTCATTTGCAAGGTTGGGGACAGCCAACGCTGGCAACGACGCTTATCTATATGAATATATTTACCAATCGTAATTCCGTGCTCGTCAAACTGAACTTTTTCGCCATGATGGAACAGGCCATCAAAGTGAGTGAGTGCCAACCGACAACTGTTTGGCGCATTGTCGTATTCTTCACAAAGCAGCGTCAGCAACTGCTGGCGAGCCGGGAGTGCGATATTTACCGCTCTGGCAAAGACCTGTTCAACCTGTCCTTGCCCCCGCTGCGCCAGAAAATCCGCATCCGCAGTTAGCGCCCACACACACCGTCTTTCTGGTGTGTCGATAGCAAGCCTCCCGGATTATGCACCTGCGGCAATCAGCAATTGCGCAATCTCTTCAAAACCGCGTTCCCGCGCCAGTTCCAGCGGCGTTTTGCCATATTTATCGGTCATATGCGGGCTGGCCCCGTGTTCCAGCAATAACTGGACAATCGCCTGCTGTTTAATACCGCCATCATTAAGCACAATCGCTTCCAGTAGCGGCGTCCAGCCTACATGGTTGGTCTGGTTAACGTTAATTTCCGTATGCGCCAAAAGCTCTTTTACAATACTTAAATGGCCTTTTTCACAGGCAGGCGTCAGGCCGACACCGCCAAAACGGGTTACGCAATTAAGATCGGGTTTAGCCGGTAAAATAATTCGTAGTAGCGTTAAATCATCGTTCAGACAGCTAATTAAAAAAGGATTTAAACAGGTATGATCTTGCTTATTAATATCCGCTCCGGCATCAATTAATGCCTGAACGCAAGCATATTGCTGATATAAACTTGCCAGCGTAATTGCCGTTTTCCCCTGACGATCGCAGGTATTAATATCGACACCCAGCGCAAGGCAGGTTTTTACTTTATCGATATCACCCTGTTGTGCAGCCAATAAATAGTCGGCAGGTAGATTTTTTATACTCATTCACATTCCCCTGGTTTTTGTGGCTGTTTTCGATGAATTGAGAATAGCAACGATAATCTGATAAAAGAACCCGCTTAAATTTAATTCGCCGTATTTCGCCTTTTTGTTGAATGATGTTCAACAATCTTTTCGCAGTGTGCGGTAGTGCAATATTTGTTTCTTTGACCCGATACCCTTTCACTCAATCAGGTTTTATTTCTCTATAGTCTGCACATGTAAGAGTAGCTTTCGTCCATGTCTAACCAGAGGGGAACAAGATGAACGGACTCACGGCAACGGGTGTCACCGTCGGTATTTGTGCAGGGCTTTGGCAGTTAGTGTCTTCACATGTCGGGCTCTCTCAGGGATGGGAATTATTAGGAACCATTGGCTTCGTCGCCTTTTGCAGTTTTTATGCCGCAGGCGGCGGTAAATCGGGGTTTATCAGAAGTCTGGCGGTTAATTATTCCGGGATGGTGTGGGCGTTTTTCGCCGCGCTGACTGCTGGTTGGCTGGCTTCTGTAAGTGGGCTTTCTGGATTCTGGGCAAGCGTGATTACTACCGTGCCCTTCTCGGCGGTGGTGGTCTGGCAAGGACGTTTCTGGTTACTGTCATTCATTCCCGGTGGCTTTCTCGGCATGACGCTATTTTTTGCCAGCGGGATGAACTGGACAGTAACGTTACTGGGTTTTCTGGCGGGTAACTGCGTGGGGATAATTTCGGAATACGGCGGACAAAAATTAAGCGAAGCGACGACTAAAAGCGACGGGTATTAAAAGTTATTCAAAAATGATTATCTATCTTTAATCGATACCTCTACAGTTGTGACTGGAGAAATTCATATTAGAAAATGGCGGGAATGGTTTAATGAACTCAATTTTTACCGAAGAAAACCTGTTAGCGTTTACTACCGCTGCGCGTTTTGGCAGCTTCAGTAAAGCGGCAGAAGAGTTGGGTTTAACCACTTCCGCCATTAGCTACACCATCAAGCGAATGGAAACGGGGCTGGATGTGGTGCTGTTCACCCGCAATACCCGCAGCATTGAGTTAACGGAGTCCGGGCGTTATTTTTTCCGCAAAGCTACCGACCTGCTGAATGATTTTCACGCCATCAAACGCAGCATCGATACTATTTCACAGGGCATAGAAGCACGGATTCGTATTTGTATTAATCAGCTACTTTATACCCCTAAACACACCGCACGCTTATTACAGGTGCTGAAAAAGCAGTTTCCTACCTGCCAGATAACCGTAACAACTGAAGTGTATAACGGCGTCTGGGATGCGATTATCAATAACCAGGCGAATATCGCCATCGGCGCACCCGACACGCTGCTGGACGGTGGCGGCATTGATTACACCGAGATTGGCGCGATTCGCTGGGCTTTTGCTATCGCCCCGGATCACCCGTTAGCCTTTGTACCGGAGCCAATCGCTGAAAGTCAGCTACGTCTCTACCCTAATATTATGGTGGAAGACACCGCGCATACGATTAATAAAAAGGTGGGCTGGTTGCTGCATGGGCAGGAGTCGATTCTGGTGCCAGATTTCAACACCAAATGTCAGTGTCAGATTCTGGGCGAAGGGATTGGTTTTTTGCCAGATTACATGGTTCGTGAAGCGATGGAACAATCACTGCTGGTTATCCGACAAATTCATAACCCGCGCCAGGATTCACGCATGTTACTGGCAACCCAACACTCTGCCACCGGCCAGGTGACGCAGTGGATTAAAAAACAATTTATGCCTAAAGGGATATTAACGGAGATTTATCAGGATTTACTGCATCGGGAGAATTGATACCAGCCAACCTCCCGACGCACCCTGAATAGCGGCTTACATCAACCACCGGCTTTCATTACCCAGTCAGAGACAAATTTATTACCCGGAACCGGCGGAGAGTACAAATAGCCCTGCAAAAAGTGAACGCCTTTACCGATCATTAAGTCCGCCTGCTCCTGGGTTTCTACCCCTTCCGCCACGATACTCAGACCGGGCTTACGCGCCAGTTCGACAATATTGTCCACAATATGGCCGGAGATTTCGTCAACACTCGCCATTTGCACAAACGACTTGTCAATTTTAATAAAATCGACCGGAAACGCCTGCAAATAACGATAGGTTGCATAACCAGTACCAAAGTCATCCAGCGCAAAGGTAATGTTGTGCTGATGAAGGCTATCAATATCGCTCTGGCTTCTGGCGTTACCGGAATGGGGTTACGTTCCGTCAGCTCAAGAACCAGCTTGATTTTATCGTTGCCTAATTTCTTGACCAGGTTCAGGCACTCTTTTTCAAATCCCGCAGCCAAAAAACAGCCCGCCGAGACGTTGATACCAATATGGAAATTGTCCGGCAACAAATGTTTTACCGGCAGCAGAATATCCGCAGTCTGTTTCATCAACTGGCGGGTCATTATGACAATAAGACCAGATGACTCCGCCAGAGGAATAAACTGATCCGGCGGGATGATTCCCGTTTGCGGATGCTCCCAGCGAACAAGCACTTCACAGCCTGTCAGTACCCCTGTCTGTGCGCAGAAAACAGGTTGGATCCATGGTTTAAATTCATGGTTTTCCAGCGCCAGGCTGATGGCTTCAGGCGTGACAATATGGTGACAACGGTTGTCAGGGATATAAAATTTATTTGTATTACCTGTGGCAGTGACTACCTGTGGATGATATTGAAAAAAGATATCCCGCCAGAAGGTAATATCACTCTGAATACCGAGTTTTTCGTACAGTTGTTTCTTTTGATGTGAAATTGTTTTTGCGCTGCGGTTTCTATATTGTGATATTTCTGTAACCGACATCCCCTCCATCAGCAGCTTGAGTAAAAGCCGTTCTTTCTCGGACACAATACCAGGCAACGTCAGATTAACGGTTGCCCCGAACTCTTCAAGAAAAACACTCAAATCATGCGAAGCCATTTAACACACCTTGCTTAAATCATGTGCGCCAGCTAAATCCGCTTGTCTCCTTTCTGGCAGAAAAAGCTGACTGCAAGAAAATAATACAGAGAGTCGAATTGTCACTCATCCGACTCCCTCTCCTTTTACGAATTATTCAGTTCAGAATGACCACTTAACGCCAATCATCGCGGAGGTGTCATTATATCCCTTGTCCGCAACCTGAACGCCCACATTTCCCCAGACATTCAGGTTGGCATTTAGCTGTCCTTCCACCCCGGTTTTTATCTCGGCAATATTTCGGGCTCCATCCTGAGAGACTGACACGCCATCCATGCGAGTGCTGAAATCCTTACTGTTATGTAGCCAGTTCACTTCCATAAATGGCTGGAACTCGCGGGATTTACCTTCATCCATTTTATGGTGGCTCTTAAGCCAGGTTTTCACGCCCAGTCGGGTTTGAATGTTACCGTCTCCTTCGCTTCGCACCAGAGTACCGTTGCTTTCGCGATGCTTATCAGCTTTTACGCCCATCCAGGTAATCTGTGCTTGTGGCTGGATATACCATTCGTTCCGCGTTCCCTGGCTGCCATTAAATTCAGCTAATTTGTGCTTGTATCCAGCCTCCAGTGAAGCAGTAAATCCTTTTGATTTATAAGATTCGCTCTGTAAATCATCACCTTTCACTGTGTTATCAAACCAGCTGTACT
This sequence comes from Escherichia sp. MOD1-EC6475, assembly GCF_003046645.1. Classification (NCBI taxonomy): domain Bacteria; kingdom Pseudomonadati; phylum Pseudomonadota; class Gammaproteobacteria; order Enterobacterales; family Enterobacteriaceae; genus Escherichia; species Escherichia sp. MOD1-EC6475. The sequence goes on from NZ_PZKQ01000020.1 coordinate 8,286, forward strand.
GCGCCCAACTGTCGAGATACGCCCCGTTATGTGACTCATCATCCGCATACCAGGTCGCATATAACCCCGTGCTGTAACCATTTACGCTTGCTTTAGTTCGATAACCGGTGCGCGATGAGATAGTCTTGCTGTCACTGTTGCCGTAACCGGCCATGACGCCCAGACGCCAGCGGTCGTTGCCACTTATACTCCACTGCGCGATATCGCCCCCCAGTTGCAGAACATAGCGATTGCTTTGGGTTTTCAACTGGCCACTTGCATCACGCCATTTGTTGTGGCCCCCTTCATGACGCATCCACATGGTGGTTTGTTTCTGCTCACCCGTTACCAGATCGGTATAGTATGTGCTCCCCAGACGTTCATGCAGTCGGGAGGTAAACATTGTGTTTGCTGCCGCAAGGTTCGCGATGTAACCACCAGCCTCCGGGCGCAGGTCATTATTCAGATTCTGGTCAGGAACAGGCGTTGGCTCTGGCGTCGGATTCGGTGTCGGATTCGGTGTCGGATTCGGCTCCGGATTCGGCATCGGCTCTGGCTCCGGTTGCGGTTCAACTGACTCACCACCGCTGGTCAGATACCAGTTACCGCTGTTTGCCCCCTGACCACGTGCGAGAGTGTAGTCATACGCGCCCGCAACGATACGCCCCGCCTGAACAAACTCCCCCTCGGACTTACCACCTACATGGATAAGTTCGATACCGTTAAGGGTTTTAGCGCCTGTACCGCCAGCGTTATTCACCGTAACGGACGTCATGCCGCTGGTATCGCCCTCAACAACCAATTTATCAGTCACTGAATCATCGCCATTCAGTACCGTATTCATAACCAGTTGACCGTTATTACCGTGGTAGTTCCCCTTCACCACTAACGCATTGCCCGCTTGCTGTCCTGACATCCCGGTCATCAGCGTGCCGTTGTTGGTCAAATTGCCACCCAGGCTGTAGCTCACAGGCACAGCCGCTCTTTTTTCACCGCTATTATTCAACACCAGGGTGCCGTTGTTCTCAACGTTTGCGCTACCCAATCCCTGCGCGTGACTTACCAGGACATGAGCTGAGTTAGCAATATTCATATTCGCCGTCAGACTGCTGTTATCGCCCGCGATATCCAGCGTGCCGCCCTGAACATTCAGCTTCCCGCTTCCCGTTAATGAACCGGTTGCAGTGCCCCCGTTGGCAAGAGTCAGAGTTCCGCCGTTTAAGTTCAACAGCGAATCGGCGCTACCATTGAGCGTACCCACGGTCTGGCTATGACCATTCATATCCATTTCAGTTTCTGCCGCCAGACGCAGTTCCTGGGTATTACCCAACACATTATCGTTATTCAGCAAGAGCGTCCCGCTACGCAGATCGGTAACACCGGTATAGTCGTTGTCTTTGTTAGAAAGCGATACGGTCTGGCCTTTCAGGCTGCTGAATGCCAAGTCACCATTACCGGTAATTTTTGCGCTGAGATCGGCGGCATTCTCACTTTTACCATTGGCACTCAGCACCAGCGCATCGCTGTCAGTAGCCTGCAAATCAAGCTGCGTCAGGCCATAGCCGATATACAGGCCGTCATTATTTACTCCACTCGTCAGACGATAGTCATAAGTGCCAACGGCAGCTTTTTTCCCATTCTGCTGAATATCACGTTGCGCACTGCTGGAGAGAGTTTGTCCATTTTTATCCTGCAATTGCAGATTGCCCGCATCCCCCAGCACCTCCGCACCTTGCGCATCAACCAGCAGAATGGCGCTGTTATCATCATCAACTTCAGTGAGCGATAATGCAGAGTCAATATCACGAGATACTGAGCTTACAACGTCGCGGTCGGCAACCTGAATAACCCCCTCGCCCCGTAGATCCAGCGTTTTGCTAACTTTGACGGTTCCTTCTGTCATCTGTGCATCAGTTGTCAGAGCACCAAAATCAACGGTTCCGCCGGAGAATCCCAGAGTGCTAATGGAGTGAGTACCATTACCCACCGTTATCTGACTTCCCTGACCCGCAGTGATCCCGCCTCTCTGCAGAAACTCAGCATTCTGTTCCAGGTTAAATGTCGTGTTCTGGAACGCCAGTGACCCCTGGAACCAGTCGGTGTAAGCAAACTCATCGAAGGAGAATGCATGATTCCCCATGTCTATTTCAACAATGCCTTTACCTTGAAGATCGTTATCAAATACCCAATCTTTGTTGGCATTAATTTGCAATTTGCCATCAACATCCAGATCCGCATTACCGATGTTCTTTTCTTCAGTAATAACAGCTACAGCATCGGAGGCAACATCAATATATCCGCTAAATGCATAATTATTACCGGTCAAAGCAACCGTCCCACTGTCGATACTGATTGTACCGTTGCCGGAGATCTTATTGGCAAAGGTCATGCTATCGTCAGCCTTCAGGTGTAATTTTCCGCGATTAGAGATATCTGCCGTGCCTATATTTTGAGTGATCCCCAAAGCTCCATTCTGGCCAATCGTTACTTTGCCGCTAAATGCAGAATTGTCACCGGTTAAGTAAGTCGTGCCACTGAGCGCATTGATATTACCCAGGCCCTCACTACCACTGACAATGTTAGCGGAAATAATCGCGTTATCATCCGTGTGGTTTAATGTGATTTTCTTTTCGGATGTCGAAGCCCACACAAACTCAATTTTTTCGGCATCAATAATCCCTGCCGCTTTCGCATCACTCCCTTCCTGTGCACCTAACGCCAACTCCGAATTAGTGCTTAAACTAATTTTCGGTGCAGAAATTTTGCCGCCTTCTGAAACAGCAAGTGTGGTATCGGAGTTTTGATTATAATAGCCCAGACTAATTTGCTCACTGGCATTAACTTCACCACCGTTATTAACAGACAGGTACTGATCTCCGCCGTAACTGCTGTAAACGCCCATGAAGAAAGTTTTGGAATTTACCTGGCTGCCTTCGCCACTGACATTTCCCTGCGTATAAGTCAGACGACTGGTGCCATTAACATGAATTTTGCCGCCGTTGGAGACATTAAAATAGCCGCGATCGTGCCAGGAGCCGGAGTTTGAGTCATAGAGATCATCAGCATACAATTCACTACCGGCATTTGAAACGTTTAGAAATCCCGTCCCTTTCAGCAGTACATCAAGCTGACCATTGATATACACTTTGCCTCCGGTGATATCCAACCCACCACCAGAATTGAGCGTAAAACGTGGACGAGAAGTGTCTGTAACGTCGATAACCAGATTAGCATTATCAGTAACCGTTATACGGTAATCGATGTTCTGATCGGCCTTGCCAAAATCAATAGTCTTGTCCTGGTTCACGGTGACATCACCAGAGAACGCCAAAGATGAATATAAACCTATCGCACTAATTAAAACGGCCCTTGCCTTCTTTCCTTTTATTCTACTTCCCAGCTCAGAGCAAACGCACCAACAGTTACGGGACCTGTTCCACTTTAGCCGATATATTTTATTCATGAGACTCTCCAGCAATGCATCCAGACAAAACCAAGCTCTCATACACCGAGGTGAATTAAATTCCGTACCTCGACCCATGAGAGATATAAAAATTCAAAAAGACTGCATAATATCGAAAACTGTATTATTCAGGCATACAGTTCAGAGGGTAATATAGGGCTAACTCTCCACTGGACACGTTTTCCAAATTAACAACCGCAACATCATCCTTACATTAACTTCCAGTTTTGAACACAGGCGCATTATATGTATCTACGAATGCAGATCAACTCAAAATATAGTCCAAAGCAAAGCATTGAGACCCCATATTAATATAAGAAAAATTGGTAACACTAAATGAGTATATAAATATAGGACTTGTCTTATTAAAAATAATATACTGCTTTAGGACTGAATCCATTCAGCAAAAATATAACATCTTATTAAGAAAAGAAAAATCTCAGCGGGATTTGACTGTTATTACAAGGAAGCATCTGAATGCTGTAAATATATAAGCGTGGATTTTCACACTAAATCTTTACAACGTAAAACTATAATGACACAAACAGTCGACGTTCGGTTTATTTTTATCTACCAAACATAACACAAATGAACGGGTGTTTTAACTGCCTGTTTTTTCATCACTCTGGTATATGCGCTCCAGTTTCTGAACGCCCAGATAGAGCAGTTATTCCTTTCAATATGACAGCGCCATTCTGGATGTTCTTACCAGAATGGCCGCCAATCTCTCTCAACAATCCTCAATAATCAGGTACACCGCTTTCACCGGCCCGTGAACCCCAACAACTTTGATAAGCTCAATGTCCGCTGTTGAACTGGGGCCACTGATGATGTTAATGCAGGATGGCATACGTTCACCGGCCTGCGCTTTCTGGTGCAATTTTTCTGCCAGCTGCGCCACTCGGGGCAAAATAGTGCTTTTACGCAGGATAAAAATAGAGGACTCAGGTAGCAGACTCAATGAACGTCCGCGCTCGGCGGCGGAAAAAAGCACCACGCCTCCCGACTCTGTTAAGCCATATTCAGCATACACAACGCCAACTTTCGCCTGCTCCGCCAGAGCGATATTCTCGACACCTTTCGCCGGATCCCACACGACGGCATTGCATTCCTGCTGTAAACGCCCACAGATCCCCAGTTCCTTCAGTCGCTTGTCGCCACTGACCACGACCGACAGATCTCCCAGCTCTTTACACAAACGTAATGCCGCTTCTGCCGCCTGCGCCTCGCTGGTCAATTCACAACGCGTCAACATGACATCGCTGGCAAACTGGACAAACGCATCACAGTGCTGCTGTTGGTTAAGTTCGGTAAGCCGCTCGTTAGCATAATTGTTAAGCGGCGCATCTGCTGCTTGCGGTTCAAGTCGCAGCGGGCGACCCAGTGCCTGAGCAACGTTGTTCAAAAATTCGCTCCGATTATCCATTCTTTTTCTCCTGCGCCTGATGTTTCTTAAACCAGCTACGGAAACTCTCTCCGTCAGCTTCAGGAAGATCGCGTGCTTCCATCCAGTCGCTAATTGCGCCGATCCTGAGCGGTGTTTTGCCGCCATTGATAAACCAGCTTGCCGCATGGGCGCCAGCCATCATTCCGACTTTCCACAATCCCGGATGACTATTGGCATAAGCAAACATTTTGATCGCCCGTTGCTCTGCTTTTGCTGTTATCCCTTTTTCAGCCATCACCCGACGATGGCGTAAAATCAGTTTCGACAGCGGAATACGCACTGGGCAAACGCTGTCACAGGCTGTGCATAGAGAACAGGCGTAGGGCAGATCTTTAAAATCTTTATAGCCGCCAAGCAGTGGAGAAATCACCGCGCCGATTGGTCCTGGGTAAATAGAGCCATATCCGTGACCGCCAATATGGCGATATGCCGGACAGGTATTCATACAGGCTCCGCAGCGAATACAGCGCAGCACATCACGAAATTCAGAGGCCAGCACCTCGGAGCGTCCGTTATCAACAATAACCAGATGAAACTCTTCAGGACCATCAACGTGCCCCGCTTCGCGCGGTCCTGTCAGCCAGGTGTTATATCCCGTCAAACGCGCACCAACAGCACTGCGCGCCAGCATGGTGATCAATACATCAACCTCGGCAAACGTGGGGGCGATACGCTCCATACCCATCACCGCAATGTGCGTTTTCGGCAGCGTGGTACACATTCGCGCATTACCTTCATTAGTCACCAGACATACCGAACCGGTTTCTGCCACCGCGAAATTACAGCCGGTAATACCGATTTCAGCACTGAGGAAATCTTCGCGGATCTTTTGACGGATGAATAAGGTCATCGCTTCAGGCGTTTCCGGGCCATCATAGCCCAGACGTTCGTGTAGCACCCGGCGGATCTGGTGGCGATCTTTATGAATGGCCGGAACCACAACATGAGATGGCGGATCTTGATCCAGCTGGAGAATGTATTCCCCCAGATCGGTTTCAATCACCTGAATGCCAGCATCCTGCAACACATGGTTGACGCCAATCTCTTCGGTCACCATTGATTTCGACTTCACCACTTTCCGCGCATTTTTACGCTGGGCGACCTGCAAAATGTAGCGGGTAGCGTCTTCTTTGGTTTTTGCAAAATAGACGTAACCGCCGTTTTGCGTCACTTTTTCTGAGAGCTGGTACAAATAAGCGTCAAGATTACTCAGAACATGATCACGTATCTGGGCAGCACGATCGCGCCACTCCTCCCAGTGCCCTAATTCATCAACCATTTTTTGCCGATTTGCACCAATACGCTGCTGCGCGTTTGCCACCGCTTTGCGCATGATCGGATCTTCAATTTGCTGACGGATGCGTGTCTTAAATTCTGTATTACTGGTTTTGATCGACATCTTTATATCCTCAGCGGCTCATCAGCACTTCAGCAATATGCATCACTTTGACTTTCTGCCCTTCCCGTTGTAATCGCCCACTAATGTTCAGCAGGCAACTCACGTCAGCGCCAATTAAATACTCAGGGCGGACTTCCATCAGGTGTGAAACCTTTTCCTTCACCATCTCGCCGGATATTTCGGCCATTTTGACCGAGAACGTGCCGCCAAACCCGCAGCAAGTGTCCTGTTCGGCAAAGGGCAACAGCTCCAGTCCGCGCACATTTTTCAGCAGCGTAAGTGGCTCGTCCTTCACCCCCAGCTTACGAGCCAGACTGCAAGATGGGTGATACACCGCTCTCCCCTGCAAGCTGGCGCCGACATCCACTACCCCTAATTTATTAACAATAAAAGAGGTGAGATCCTGCATACGCGCGGCAACCTTTTCGGCACGTAATGCCCATTCAGGTTCATCCGCCAGATACGTCGGGTAACTTTTTACGGCATAGGTGCAGGAACCAGCCGGTGAAATAATGGGATCGTCGTTATCCTCCAGTGCAGCGATCAGATTTTTCATCCCCGGAATCGCTTCTTTGATATAACCACTATTGATCGCAGGCTGACCGCAGCATCCCTGTTTCTCCGGGAAATTTACGCGACAGCCGAGTTTTTCCAGTAGCAGCACGGAGTCTCGTGCCATCCTTGATTTCAGTGCATCACCAATACAGGTAACAAAGAAATTTACATTCACAACCAACACTCCATTACTTCATTTCTGTTTATGCCCGATGGCAACCACCCCTTCTGGGTTATCAATCATCAATAAAAATAGGGGCTCTTTTTTATTAAGTAGTAAAATACAATTCCAAACTCATTTGTATGACAAAAGAGATAATCCTTCATTCAATACCGGGATGCAATAACTAATTTTATTTCTTTCGGCGTCGCTCACATTTTTATAAAGACAACCTCTATCAATATGGGAGCGTAAATTTGATTTAAGTAGGTCACAAAGTTCATAAACCCAATCTTAAATACCTATTTAGAGCTACTCATTTCGGAGCTGTTAAAATATACACACATCGTTATAAAAATCAAATTATTAACAATGGATATACAAATATTAACAACTGTAATTTTATTTTACTGAAGCGATTCAGTTTGCATTTTTTATTTTCATAATGAGCTAGCCTTGCTCGGAAAAATATATAAACAAGGTTGATAAATATAGTCAGGAATAGAAATGCACGGATATTTAATGTTTGCTATTGCACTCTCACCTTTGCTCCTTATGGTATTTTTGATTCTGAAACTGAAGATGCCTGTTCATTATTCAGTACTGATATCACTGGCATTTACAGCTGTTTTATCTGTCCTGTTCTGGGACATGCCAATACAGAATCTGAAAGCATCAGTGGGTTATGGCGCACTCAAAGGATTATGGCCGATCGTGATTGTGATCCTCGGTGCGATATTCAGTTATAACGTCATGCAGGCAACCAAAGCTCTGGATATTCTCCGCGATATTCTCGCCAGTATTAGCGAAGATAAGCGTATCCAGGTACTCCTTATTTCATGGTGTTTTGGTGGTTTTCTTGAAGCTGCTGCCGGTTACGGTACTGCGGTCGCCATTCCTATTGGTATCCTCATTGCGTTGGGATTCAACCCACTGAAGGCCGCAATTGCTTCACTGGTTGCCAATACTGTACCTACAGCGTTTGGGGCGGTAGGTATTCCGGTTTCAATCCTCGCCGAGCAGGTTAACCTGTCTGTTTACACCTTAGGTGGAACAATTATTCTGCAATTAGCGATTTTTAATCTCCTGCTGCCCTTTGTCATTATTTGTATTATTGGCGGCGGCGTGAAAGCGATTCGCGGCGTATTCCTTATCACACTGCTATGTGGCATCGCGACACTTATTCCGCAATACTTTGTTGCCATCCATCTTGGTGCCGAATTGCCCGCTTTTGCTGGCAGCCTGGCTAGCCTTTTCGCTGTCGCGATTGCCAGCCGTCTGCGCAAAGGTGAAGTAGACCCAGAGTGGCGTATTGCAGCCAGCCATACCCGTGAAATGGCACCACGTTCGGCAAAGGTGCTGTTCCGGGTCGGTTCTATTTACCTGTTTATTTTTGTCTTTATTCTGCTGTGCTCACCGTTATTCCCAACGATAAAAGCAGCAGCATCTAAGCTGGCTTCAGTGCTACACTTTTCACTGGTCGATGGCGGGACCTTAGCGTTAAAAATAGAATGGCTCACAACGCCTGGAATGTTGATTATCTTTGCAACTATTCTCGGTGGTTTTATTCAGGGGGCATCAGCACGCGGTATGCTGGACGTATTTATCAAAACCGTATTCCAGCTTAAAAATTCTATTATTGCGATTATGGCCATTGTCGCCATGGCAACAGTTATGGATCTCAGCGGCATTATTTCTACGCTGGCTCGGTCAATTGTCGATCTCACCGGAAGTTCATACGTCTTCCTCGCGCCGGTCATTGGTGCGCTGGGTACTTTTGTCACAGGCAGCGATACTAACTCGAATATTTTGTTTGGCAAACTGCAAACTATTGCAGCCAGTAAGTTGCATATCGATCCCAATTGGCTGGCGGCAGCGAATACTTCCGGTGCCACGGGAGGGAAAATGATTTCACCACAAAGTATTGCCATTGCCGTTTCTGCCACAAAAATGGAAGGGCAAGCCAATCAAATAATGTCTGGCACCATGAAGTACTGCTGTGCCTACATCGTAATACTCGGCTTAAAAGTAGGTCTCTTTTACTTCTGGTTTATGCGATAAAGTGGTTTTCTTAACCATATGCTTTTATATGGATAAGGATGCACGCAACGATTAAGTAACAGAAATCTTGCCTTTAGAATGCCAGGATGTTCTTTATTTCTACCAGAACATCCTGCTGTTTTTCCCCGCTACGCTGAGTATGACATGCTCTATTTTTATAACGGGTAATCTTATCCATATTTAGGTAATGACTCCAACTTA
>NZ_PZKQ01000021.1:0-69775 GCF_003046645.1 Escherichia sp. MOD1-EC6475
GGGTGGGACGGGTGGTTTTGTATATATATACGAAAAATTGCATTCAGGAGGGGGGCGAAATTCCTGCAATCCATTACTTATGGAACTGTCCGCCCCGTCAAATTTTTACGCCCGCGCAATTAAAAAAATGCGTCACGCAGGTGGGCATGATGCCGATATGCTTGTCGGGTTCAGCTTTTTAAGGCGGCTGTAGATGTCAGGTTATCCGTGCTCATCCACCAGCCAGCTTCATAGCGGATAGCCGGAAAATGGTAACGGTTAAAGCTGTACATTTTTGCAGCAAATCATTTTAGTTATACGTTTAGATATACAATTTCAAAACTCAATTAATCTACATCTTTAAAATCATGCAGTTACAGAATCAATTAAACTACTCTCGTGCCAAAAATCCCAAGAAAACCAACCTTTACGGTTGGTTTTTTTATATCCATAGCATTGTCTTGCTACCCTCACTTGCAGTTTTACTACATGCCCATACATAAAATGGGGTAACATTCACGCGCCTGGTAGCGTTACCAACGCTACGCTCAAACATAATGATTCTAATAAAACCTCAGGAGACTACTATGCCTGAAGCAACGCCTTTTCAGGTGATGATTGTGGATGATCATCCACTTATGCGACGCGGTGTTCGTCAGTTACTGGAGCTTGATCCTGGTTTTGAAGTGGTCGCCGAAGCAGGCGACGGCGCTAGTGCTATCGATCTGGCTAATCGACTGGATATCGACGTCATCTTGCTGGATCTCAATATGAAAGGTATGAGTGGCCTGGATACCCTCAATGCCTTGCGCAGGGATGGCGTTACCGCGCAAATTATTATCCTGACCGTATCAGATGCCTCCAGCGATATCTTTGCACTGATAGACGCAGGCGCAGACGGCTATCTGCTAAAAGACAGCGACCCGGAAGTATTACTGGAAGCAATTCGCGCCGGAGCAAAAGGCAGCAAAGTCTTTAGCGAACGCGTCAATCAGTACTTACGCGAGCGTGAAATGTTCGGTGCGGAAGAAGATCCCTTCAGCGTGCTAACGGAGCGTGAGCTGGATGTTCTGCACGAACTGGCGCAAGGGCTGTCGAATAAGCAAATTGCCTCGGTGTTGAATATTTCTGAGCAGACGGTAAAAGTGCACATTCGCAATCTGCTGCGTAAACTCAATGTCCGCTCACGCGTGGCGGCCACCATTCTGTTCCTGCAACAACGCGGGACACAATAAAAAAATAGCCCGATGGATTTATCATCGGGCTGAGATTGATGACAAACGCAAAACTGCCTGGTGCGCTACGCTTATCAAGTCTACGCGAATCGAGCAATATATTGAATTTGCACGATTTTGTGGCCGGATAAGGTGTTTACGCCGCATCCGGCATAAACATAGCGCACGTTGTCATCCGCCTGGCTCCGATGGCGTCACCATCGGGCTTCTTCTTATTTACTCTCCTGCGGCGACAAATGCTGCATCGCCTGCGCGATACTGCGCTCAATCACCGCACGGCGAGTATCGTTGGCAGGCAAGAGTTTCAACATCATTTCCCACGCAGCAACGGCTTCGCCAAATCGCTGCTGCTCAAAGGCATTAAACGCATACATGCTCAGCACGCGAATATTGCTATGGTCGCTTCTCACCAGTTGACGCAACAACTCGCCGCCCAGGCGGTTATCGTTGGGGTCAGAAGAACGTGTTAACGCCTCCGCGTAACCCAGCGCAGCATCGCTGTTTTTCGGATCGAGGCGATACGCTGTGGCATATGCATCAGTCGCGATACTGGCGTTACCCAGCGCCATCCCAACGCGCCCCAACATAATCCAGCCTTCAATATCTCCTGGATTTTTTTGCAGTTGAGTACGCATCCCCAGCGCAAGACGTGACATCTCTTCTTCGTTGAGCGGATCGGCTTTCGGATCCAGCGCCCTGTCCAGCAATGCCGGAGCCTGCGCTGTGGCCTGCTGCCAGACTTTTACCTGCTGATAATTGCCAGTCTGGTAGTAGCTGACGCCTGCCACAATTAACGCCACCATAATACCCGGCAGATAAACAACATATCCGGCACGCTTACCTTCTGGCACGCTTTGTTCAGGAAACTCCTCCTGCACCACATGCACCCGACGCCGCGAGCGGGAGTAAATCACCCAGCCGCCAATACCAATAGCGACAACTGGCAGCACCCACAGTAGCACGGTCAGCGGCGTTAACGGCGGATCGTAAGTGACGAAGTTGCCGTAACGCGCCACCATATAATCAACAATCTCTTTCTTGCTTTTACCTTCCTGCATCAGTTCATACACTTTTTGGCGCAGGTCGGTGGCAATCATCGAGTTGGAATCGGCAATGCTGTTGTTCTGGCATTTCGGGCAGCGCAGTTCTTCCGTGAGCTGGCGGAACTGCTGTTCCTGTGCTTCATCCTTAAACTGCAACACGTCGATGGTTGCCAGCGCCGAGCCGGAGATCATCAGCATCAGCACGCCCAATAAAAACCTCATTGTGCGGCCTCCTTACTGTATTTCTCCCACAGCGGCTTGATCTCTTCTTCCCAGACGCGAGGATTGAGATCGCCCGCATGGCGATAGCGAATGATGCCGTTGCCATCGATGAGGAACGTTTCTGGCGCGCCATACACGCCGAGATCCAGCCCTAACATGCCGTCGCCATCAAACAGGCTTAGCGCGTAAGGATTGCCCAGTTCTTTCAGCCAGCTAATCGCTTTCTGCCTGTCGTCTTTATAATTCATACCCACCACGCGGATGCCCTGCGCAGAAAGCTGATTCAGATATTGATGTTCCGCACGGCAGGTCGGGCACCAGGTCGCCCAGACGTTGAGCAGCACCGGTTTGCCCTGGGTCAGCACGTCCGCCTGATAAAACTGACCGGGATTATCCAGTGATTCGAGGCGAAACGTCGGCACCGGCTTGCCAATGAGCGCCGATTCCAGATTGGTCGGATCATCCCCTTCGGCATTACGCGCCAACTGCCACAGCAACGCTGCGGCAATCGCCAGGAAGATAATCAAAGGAATTAACAATACTTTGCGCTTCATACAGCCTCCGGCGCAGTTTTTTGCGGGTTCACGCGCTTGCGATAGCGAGGATCAAACAGGCATAACAGCCCGCCCAACGCCATCATCAGCCCGCCCGCCCAGATCCAGCGAACAAACGGTTTGTAGTAAAGACGAACTGCCCACGCGCCGTTTTCCAGCTCTTCGCCGAGTGCTGCATACAGGTCACGGGTAATACCACCGTCAATTGCCGCTTCGGTCATCATCGAACCAGCAGTGTTGTAATAACGTTTTTCCGCATACAGCACCGTTTCCGGTTTACCCTCTCGCGTTACGCCAATAGTCGCCACACCGCCGCGCCAGTTCGGGCCAGTCACCTCTTTGACATCACGGAAGGTGAAGCGATATTCATGAATATCGACGCTATCGCCGGACTTCATGCGCACATCACGCTCAACGCTATAATTCTGGCTAAAGGCAATGCCAACAATTGTCACTGCCAGCCCCAGGTGAGCCGCCACCATCCCCCAATAACTGAAGGTGGTTTTCGTGCCGCGTGAAATACGCAGCGCAGCTTCCGCAATTGCCAGCACCGCAATCCAGCAGGCCATTGCCAGACCGAGTACCGTCATCGCCACAACTTTGCTTTCGAACAGCCACGGCAACAGCAGCGACAGCACCAGCGTAGAGATGAAGGCGATAATCAATAAGTTGCGGATTTTACGTGGGCGATCGCGCCCCCAGCGCACCAGAGGGCCAACACCTAGCAGCAGCGCAAACGGCACCATCAGCCAGGTAAACATGGTGTTGAAAAACGGTTCGCCAATCGAAATGCTGCCCAGCCCGAGTTGTTTATGCACCAGCGGCAGCAGCGTCCCCAGCAACACCACCAGCATCGCGGCGACCAGCAAAACGTTGTTCGCTAACAACAGAGATTCCCGCGACCACAGCGCATTGTTTACGCGTGAGCGAACTTTGTGTCCACGCGCGGCAAACAGCAGCAGTGAACCACCAATCACCAGCACCATAAAGGCGAGGATAAACATACCGCGCGCAGGATCAGACGCAAACGCATGTACCGATACCAGCACACCGGAACGCACGAGGAAAGTCCCCAGCAGACACAGCGAGAAGGCACTGATTGCCAGCAGTAATGTCCACGCTTTGAAGCTGGCGCGTTGTTCAGTGACCGCCAGCGAGTGCATCAACGCAGTGCCAACCAGCCACGGCATAAACGAGGCGTTTTCAACCGGATCCCAGAACCACCAGCCGCCCCAGCCGAGTTCGTAATAGGCCCATGCGGAACCGAGCACAATGCCGAGCGTCAGGAAGATCCACGCCGCCAGCGTCCACGGGCGGGTAAAACGTGCGTAGGTGCTGTCCAGACGCCCACTCAGCAAAGAAGCAATGGCAAAAGCAAACGCCACCGAGAAGCCGACGTACCCCATATAAAGCAGAGGCGGATGGAAGATTAGCCCCGGATCCTGCAACAGCGGGTTAAGATCGCGACCTTCAATCGGGAAGTTCGGCAACGTGCGTGAGAACGGGTTAGAGGTAAAGAGAATGAACAGCAAAAAGCCGACACTGACCATCCCCATTATCGCCAGTACACGGGCCACAATATCCAGCGGAATACGCTGACTAAAAATCGCTACCGCAAAGGTCCAGCCGCTCATCAGCAGCACCCACAGCAGTAGCGAGCCTTCATGCGCGCCCCAGGTAGCCGCCACGCGATACCACACCGGAAGCTGGGTATTGGAGTTGCTGGCAACATAGGTGACGGTAAAGTCGTTGACCACGAAAGCATTGACCAGCACCAGAAATGCGCCAGCCACAGACATAAACAGCAGCCAGGCAAACAAGCGGGAAGACGCCATCATGCGCGCATCTCCGCGCGCCACGCCCCATAGCGGATACACGGACAGCAGCAGTGCAATTCCCAGCGCCAGGCACAGCAGTCCGTTACCAATTTCCGGCATCATGATGCTGGGTCCTTATAAACACTCGCCGGGCGACGGTGGTTAGCTTCCATCGCTTTCTCAACTTCTGGCGGCGTATAGTTTTCATCATGTTTCGCCAGCACTTCTTTCGCGAGGATATGATTGCCTTTTTCCAGCTCGCCCTGCACCACAACGCCCTGCCCTTCACGGAACAGATCCGGCAAAATGCCTTCGTAAGAGACATCCACTGAGCCTTCAGCATCGTAAATGGTGAAGGTCACTTTCAGCGAATTGGGATCGCGCTGCACACTACCCGGCATCACCATCCCGCCAACGCGCAGACGCTGCCCGACTTCCGGCATCTGTTGGGTTTCACGCTTGCCGTAGAGAATCTCCCCCGGCGTATAGAAAAGGTCGATATTCGAGCGCAGCGCATACAGCACCAGGCCAATCGTCAGCGCCAGCCCCGCCAGCACGGCACAGGCAATCCACAACCGATTTTTACGGCGAATATTCATGCAGCCTCCTGCTGTTGCGCAGCACGTAAACGCGCCTCACGCGCCCGCTGTTGCGCCACGCCACGCAGAATTGCGCGATGCTGCATCACCGAGTGCACGACCAAAACCACCAGCGGAATAACGGTCATCACCACCGCCAGCCAGACAAAAAAGGCGTAACCGCCCATTGCGAAAAATTCATTCCAGGAAGCAAATGCAGGGGTCATTTACGGCCTCTTTTCAGTATCAGTTCACTCACCCACGGACGGCGTTTTTCCATCAGCAAAATCAAATTACGCATCCGCATCAGCGTCAGCGTGGCGGACAGCAGCAGGAAGCCAAAAATCGACCAGCGTAGCGGCGAACGCATCGCCGGATCGATACTTTGCTGCATCCGCGTTGATCCCTGATGCAGGGTGTTCCACCACTCCACGGAGTAATGAATAATCGGCAGATTCACCACGCCAATCAGCACCAGAATACCTGCCGCACGGCCTGCCAGACGGCGGTCGTCGAAGGCGTGCCACAGGGCAATCACACCCACATACAGAAACAGCAGCACCAGTTCAGAAGTCAGGCGTGCGTCCCATACCCACCAGGTGCCCCACATCGGTTTCCCCCACGCGGAACCGGTGACCAGGGCAATAAAGGTAAACACGGCACCAATGGGCGCCATCGCCGCCACCGCCAGGTTGGCCATTTTCATCTGCCAGACAAGGCCGATAAACGCCGCCACCGCCATTGAGGCATAAATGCCCATCGACCAGATCGCCGCAGGTACATGCAGATAGATAATGCGGTAGCTATTTCCCTGCTGATAATCAGCGGGGGCAAAGCCGAATCCCCAGATCCAGCCGACGGTAAGCACAACCACACTGGCGATTGCCAGCCACGGTATAAACCAGCCACAGATTTGGTACAGCCGTGGTGGGATCGCCAGTTGATGCAGTGTTTTCCACATAGTTTCGATACCAGACTTGAACAAAAATCAGTAATTCAGCGTTATTGAATGCTGATTCGTAACGCTGCCGCCGTCGCAAAAGGGCTTAATGTCGCGGTGCCTGCCAGCAACGCACCTAAAATTGCCAGATACCCGTCAACGGGCAAATGCATGGAAGCCGCGTCCATCGCGGCGGTGGCAAAAATGAGTAATGGGATAGTCAGCGGTAACACCAGTATGCTCAATAGCACACCACCGCGCTTAAGTCCCACCGTCAGCGCCACGCCCGGTGCGCCGAGAAAGCCAAGCGTAGGGGTTCCCAGCAGCAGCGTCAGCGCCATCACTTGCCAGCCATAAACGTCCATTCCCAGTAGCAATGCCACCAGAGGCGAGAGGATGAGTAACGGCAGACCGGTTACCATCCAGTGCGCCATCACCTTCGCCAGCACAACGGCGGGCAAGGGTAACGGCAACAACATCAATTGTTCAAGACTGCCGTCCTGCAAATCGTCACGGAACAGCCGCTCCAGCGCCAGCAGTGAAGAAAGCAGCGCCGCAACCCAGATAATTCCCGGTGCAATGCGCGCCAGCAGCTGCGGCTCCGGGCCAATACTGAGCGGAAAAAGGGTAATAACAATCAGGAAGAACCACAGCGGATTAGCGATTTCGGCGCTATGGCGAAACGCTACGCGCAGCTCAAGACGGAAAATGCGCCAGAACATCATGCGGCCCTCGTTTGCGTCAGTGAAATGCGGCGAATTTTACTTTCAGCAACGTTGAGCGGCTGGTGGGTGGTCAGAATCACAATCCCCCCCTGCTCCGTATGCTGCGCCATTCGCTGGGTCAGACGATCGACGCCGTTAACGTCAATCGCGGTAAAAGGTTCGTCGAGGATCCACAGCGTGGCACGGGTCAGCCACAGACGCGCCAGCGCCACGCGGCGTTGTTGCCCGGCAGAGAGTTGATTAACGGGAATATCTTCGAATCCGGCAAGCCCGGCCTGCGCCAGGGCTTTCAGACATTGTGCGGTATCGCCATCGCGATGATAAAAGTGCAGATTTTCTAACGCCGTCAGCCGGGTTTTGATCCCCGGCTGATGGCCTATCCATAACAGATTTTGATGGTAGCTGTCGCGTACCTGATGCAAGGGCTGCCCTTGCCAGAGAACGTCACCCGCATCAGGGCGAGACAATCCCGTCAGCAAACGGAGAAGCGTTGTCTTCCCCGCACCGTTGCTGCCGGTAATTTGTACCCACTCTCCTGCATTCAGCGTAAACGACAAACCACTAAATAATGTTCGTTCATCCCGCTCGCAAAGTAATTCTCTGGCTTCAAGCATACCCACGCAATAACCCTGTTAAAAACCTGTCTCGACTTCGCGCATATCGGGCAGCTTGTGCGCTATCCCTTTATGGCAATCAATACAGGTTTGCCCATCTTTCACCGCCTGGTCGTGCATCTTAGCGGCAACAGATTTCTGGGCGGTTGTATCCATATACTCGAAGTTGTGACAGTTACGGCACTCCTGCGAGTTATTGTCCTTCATGCGCCGCCACTCATTCTGTGCCATCGTCAGGCGATGAGCTTCAAATTTCTGCGGCGTGTCAATAACGCCAAAAATTTTACCATACAGCTCTTTACTTGCTTTGAGCTTGCGTATCATCTTTGGCACAAACTCGTGCGGAACGTGACAATCCGGGCAGGTCGCACGCACGCCGCTACGGTTGTTGTAGTGCACGGAATCCATGTATTCCTGATACACCGTGTTGCGCATTTCGTGGCAGCTAATGCAGAACTCTTCGGTATTGGCTTTTTCCATCCCGGTGTTAAAGCCACCCCAGAAGACGATGCCGCCAACAAAGCCGATCAACAGCAGCGTACCCAGCGCCAGACGGCTGGGGGTACGCCACCATTTCCACAGGCGCTTAATCAGACCAGGCTTACGGTCAGAATTTCCCATAATAACCTCTTATTTCCCGTAACCTTTTGACGGGGTAAAGGTATTCCCCACGATTGGCGCGGTATCGGCCTGCGGCACGTGACATTGCAGACAGAAGTAACGACGCGGAGCCACTTCTGCGCCCACTTTGCCGTCGCTGTCCATAAAGTGAGTAGGACTGATGCGCGGCGCGCCTGTGGTGCGATAGCTTTCAACACCGTGGCACTGCAAGCAGCGGTTGGTATTGGTCGTTACCTGATAACCTTCAACGCTATGCGGGATCATTGGCGGTTGATTCACATAGTTCAGCGGCATTCGTTCCTGCTCTTTTGGCATCCGAATGGCCCCTTCCTGCGTCCCGGATACTTCCGGCGACTGGCTAAAATCGACGCCATTAGCCGCCCAAACCGCGCCGCTCACCACCAGGGCCAGCATCGCCGTCCATTGACACAGCGCCTTCTTCAGGTCATGGCTTTTCATGATTTCGCTCCCGAACTCCATCGTGTAGTTATTGTAAATACATCCTCAGAACAGACATCCACGCAGCGACCGCACGTCATGCAATCGCGGCTGGTGACCTGCACCGGGCTTTGTTCATCCAGCACCGGGGCACGTAGCACATGCGGTTCCGGGCAAACATGAAAACAATCCATACAGCGGTTACATTTCTGCCGATCGGTTGCCGCAACGGTGATAGCGCCTTTGCTACCCAGCACGCCATACAGCGCGCCAACCGGACAAATGTGCCCGCACCAGCCGTGTTCAACGACCAGTAGATCAAATAAAAACAGTGCGAGAATAAGCAGCGCGCCGCTGCCGAATCCCATTACCAGGCTGCGCCCCATCAAGGAAACGGGGTTGATCCATTCCCAGATGAGCGTGCCGGTTAAGGCCGATCCCACCAGGATCACGACCAACAGCACGTACCGAATGTGGCGCGGGATAGTCGCAGACTGATTGAGCTCAAAGCGCCTGCGTAACCAGTTCGCTAAGTCGGTAATTGGGTTCAGCGGGCAGACCCAGCTACAAAATAATCGCTTTCCTGCCAGGGCGTAGAGCACGGTGATAATCACCGCACCGGTCAGCGCCACCGTGGCAGGCAGATGACCGCTGGCAAGGCTTTGCAGCGTCATCAGTGGATCGGTCAGCGGAACGGTGTCGAATAACAGGCTACTGCTATAGTTGCCGTGTAAGATCCACACACCAAACCACGGGCCGCTCAAAAACATTCCCAGCACGAAGAACTGACAAAGGCGACGCAACACCAGCCAACGGTGACTGCGCCACCAGCCTTTTTTCGCCAGCGCCTCGCGCCCGGCGTCACGTTTACGATTTGCCATTGTTCCCCTCCAGCCAGCCGAAGCGGTAATGGTGACCTAACTCCCCTTTCGCCAGTGACAGCGGTAACACCTTGATTGCCGGTTGTTCCAGCACGCACACTTTTTCGCACTTACCGCAGCCGGTACAGGCGTCGCTGTGAACCGTCGGCAGAAAGCGGGCGTGCTTACCGGTACGCGTGTTGCGCTCCAGCTCCAGGGTGATGGCCTCATCAATTTTCGGGCATTCGCGATAGCAAACATCGCAGCGCAGCCCCTGAAAGTTGAGGCAGTTCTCCTGATCCACCAGCACCGCCAGCCCCATCCGCGCGTCGTCGATCGATTCGATCTCACGATCCAGCGCACCGCTCGGGCACACTTTGGCGCACGGAATGTCCTCACACATTTCGCAAGGAATATCACGCGCGACAAAATACGGCGTGCCTGCCGACAGGCCAGAGGCCAGCGTCGCCAGTTTTAAGGTGTCGTAAGGGCAAGCCTGAACACACTGACCGCAACGAACGCAGGCACTGGCAAAGGCGTTCTCGTTTATGGCTCCGGGCGGGCGTAACCGCACGCCAGATGCGCGTGCGGTTTGCTGTTGTAACCCCAGCGCCACACCCACGGCAGCCAGCCCGCCTGCTGTGCGAACAACATCGCGCAGAAAGCGGCGGCGACCATTTTGAGGTTTCGCTGACCGGGACATAATGGCTTACACCTTCTCCAGTTTGACCGCGCACTTCTTGAAGTCCGTCTCTTTCGAGAGCGGATCGGTCGCATCCAGCGTCAGTTTGTTTACCAGCTGTGCGGCGTCGAAGAACGGCATATACACCAGCCCCTGCGGCGGACGGTTACGACCGCGCGTTTCGACAATCGAGATCACTTCGCCACGGCGAGAAACCACTTTCACTTTGTCGCCACGACGCAGATCGCGCGCTTTCGCATCCAGCGGGTGAATAAACAGTACCGCTTCCGGGAAGGCGCGGTGCAGTTCCGGTACACGGCGAGTCATACTGCCGGTGTGCCAGTGCTCCAGTACGCGTCCGGTAGAGAGCCACAGGTCGTACTCTTCATCCGGTGCTTCCGCCGCCGGTTCGAACGGCAGCGCGAAGATCACCGCTTTGCCATCCGGTTTACCGTAGAACTTGTAGCCTTCGCCCGCTTTCACGTACGGGTCGTTACCTTCGCTGTAACGCCACTGAGTTTCTTTACCGTTCACCACCGGCCAGCGCAGACCGCGCGCTTTGTGGTAGTCATCGAACGGTGCCAGATCGTGACCGTGACCGCGACCAAACCATGCGTACTCTTCGAACAGCCCTTTTTGCAGATAGAAGCCCAGCTCGCGGGATTCATCGTTCAGCTGATCTTCCGCCAGTTCGGATACCGGGAATTTGCTCACTTCGGGGGTGGCATACAGAACTTCGTACAGCGTTTTGCCACGCAGTTCCGGTTTCTTCGCCAGCAGCTCTTCCGGCCATACTTCTTCTGTTTTGAAGCGGCGGGAGAACTGGACTAACTGCCAGAGATCCGATTTCGCTTCGCCCGGTGCCTGTACCTGCTGACGCCAGAACTGAGTACGGCGTTCGGCATTACCGTAAGCGCCCTCTTTTTCTACCCACATTGCGGTCGGCAGGATCAAGTCGGCGGCCAGCGCACTGACTGTCGGATACGGATCGGAGACGATGATGAAGTTGCGCGGATCGCGCCAGCCCGGCATACGCTCTTCATTAATGTTCGGCCCGGCCTGCATGTTGTTGGTACACATGGTCCAGTAAACATTCAGCTTGCCGTCTTTCAGCGCACGGTCCTGTGCCACCGCGTGCAGACCGATTTTTGCCGGAATGGTGCCGCTCGGGATATTCCACTTCTTCTCGCAGATATCACGGTGTTTCTCGTTAGTCACCACCATGTCCGCAGGCAGACGGTGAGCAAAGGTGCCCACTTCACGCGCAGTACCACACGCGGAAGGCTGCCCGGTCAGGGAGAACGGACCGCAACCCGGCTGGGAAATTTTGCCGGTCAGCAGGTGCAGGTTGTAGACCAGGTTGTTGGCCCACACGCCACGAGTATGCTGGTTGAAGCCCATCGTCCAGTAGGAGATGACTTTCTTGTTCGGATCGGCATACAGCTGCGCCAGTTGTTCTAACTGGTCTTTCGGCACGCCGGTCATTTCGGCAGTTTTTTCCAGCGTATACTCAGCAACGAAGGCTTTGTAATCTTCAAAGCTCATCGGTTCGGAAGCGTCAGAACCCGGATTTTTCGCTGCTTTTTCCAGCGGATGAGTCGGACGTAAACCGTAGCCGATGTCCGTCGCCCCTTTGCGCAGGTTGACGTGTTTGCTGAAGAAGTCCTGATTTATCGCATTGTTTTGAATGATATAGTTGGCGATATAGTTCAGGATCACCAGGTCAGACTGTGGCGTAAAGATGATGCCGTTATCCGCCAGCTCGAAGCTACGATGCTGGTAGGTAGAAAGCACCGCCACGGTGACGTTCTGGTTAGAGAGACGACGGTTGGTGATGCGCGACCAGAGGATCGGGTGCATCTCCGCCATGTTCGCGCCCCACAACACAAAAGCGTCAGCCTGTTCGATATCGTCATAGCAGCCCATCGGCTCATCCATACCAAAGGTACGCATAAAGCCAACCACCGCCGACGCCATACAGTGACGTGCGTTCGGGTCGATGTTGTTAGAACGGAAGCCCGCTTTAAACAGCTTGGACGCGGCATAACCTTCCCAGATAGTCCACTGACCAGAACCGAACATACCGATCGATTCCGGCCCTTTTTCTTTCAGGGCGGTTTTGAATTTCTCTTCCATCACATCGAAGGCCTGATCCCAGGTGATTGGGGTAAATTCGCCTTCTTTGTCATATTTACCGTTTTTCATACGCAGAAGCGGCTGCGTCAAACGGTCTTTACCGTACATGATTTTGGGCAGGAAATAGCCCTTAATGCAGTTCAGACCACGGTTAACCGGTGCGTCCGGGTCGCCCTGACAGGCCACCACACGCCCCTGCTGCGTTCCGACCAGAACGCCGCAACCAGTACCGCAGAAACGGCACGGCGCTTTATCCCATTTAATGGCTTCCTGCTGACCAACAACGGCGCGGGCAACGCCCGGCACGCTGAGACCGGCAGCCGCCGCAGCGGCCGCAACGGCGTTAGCTTTCATAAAGCTACGACGACTGAGTTTCATGGTGTTTCCTCACCTTGCTCTTCCTGCTGGTGATAAACCAGCGACACCGCCAGCACGCCCTCTACGTTGCGTACTGACTCAATGGTTTGGATCAGCGTTTCGCTGTCTTCTGCTTCCACCACCACAATCAACTGACCGCTCGGCGCGTCGCTGACAGCGACTTCACAGCCGGGAAAGGCGTTCAGTTGGGTGCTGATGTCTGAAATTCGTTCGCTTTTGGCCTGCACGACCAGGCTGCAAACTTGCCAGTTAGTGTGCATGGAGATACTCCGCAGTTATGGCTGATACCGGACAGCTGGCTGCACATGCTCCACATCCGTTGCAAAGTTGGCTATTAAGTTGCGGCTGGTAGATCCCGGAGAGCGTCGGGCGAAAGATAATTGCCATTGGCTCACAGCTATCCTGACAGCGGCGGCATTCAACTGACTGATACGCCAGGCACGCGTCCCCGATGGTGAACTGCAAATCCCAGGCCCTGGTGTGGCGCGGAGAAAATAGCGATTCGGGGCAAGCCTGCGCGCAGGCGTAACAGAAGCTGCACTCGTTATTTTTGAAATTAACGCTCGGATAACCACCCGCGCCGCGTTCAAGAATGTTGTTTTCACAAGCATTAATACAGGCGTCGCAGCGGGTGCAATGGTTAAGAAAATGAGATTCATCACCGGACCAGGGCGGACGGATACCGTTACTGGCTTTACGCCAGCGACCAGTCAGTATGCCCCGACGGGATGCATCAATCTTCACATTGACCTTCCATCATTAACGCGCTCTGAAAACTGAGAGCGACCAAATAAACCGCATAATTAATAAGCCATTTTTATAGCCGCTAAGATATTAAAGGATGTGTCAAAGATGCATACCCCGATCGGGGTAAAACCTGTAGCAGGATCAAAAGAGTGGTGGGAAGAGTGGCAAAAACGAGCTTTTGCTCACATTTCAAATGGTTATAAACACATTTATATAGCGATTAATTCACCAGAGATATTTCAGCTGGTTTGTTCTCTCATTAGCATTTAACACTAAAAGAGCAGGTAAAATTGTCTGAATGTTCTTTCAGTTATTCATAAAGCAAATTAATAAATCTGATGAATATGTTAACCTTCAGCGACATCCTCGGTGAAAACCTATAAATGAAGAAGGAAAACAAATGAAGACCATTCTACCTGCAGTGCTGTTTGCCGCTTTCGCCGCAACCTCAGCCTGGGCGGCAGACAGCGTCCAGCCACTGGAAAAAATCGCCCCTTATCCACAAGCTGAAAAAGGCATGAAGCGTCAGGTGATTCAGTTAACCCCGCAAGAAGATGAATCTACCCTGAAAGTAGAACTGTTGATCGGTCAGACGCTGGAAGTCGATTGCAACCTGCATCGTCTCGGCGGGAAGCTGGAAAGTAAAACGCTGGAAGGCTGGGGCTATGATTATTATGTCTTTGATAAAGTAAGCTCGCCGGTTTCCACGATGATGGCCTGCCCGGATGGCAAGAAAGAGAAGAAATTTGTCACCGCGTATCTGGGCGATGCTGGAATGCTGCGTTACAACAGCAAGCTGCCGATCGTGGTGTATACGCCAGACAACGTGGATGTGAAGTACCGGGTCTGGAAGGCGGAAGAGAGAATTGACAACGCGGTAGTTCGCTAAACTGCTGTGAAGTGCTGCACTCCGTATGTCGGATAAGGTGGTCACGCCGCATCCGACATCTGGCACCCGAGCCGGTTGCCTGATGCGACGCTGACGCGTCTTATCAGGCCTACGCCGCTGTGAAACGCTGCACTCCACAGGTCGGATAAGGCGGTTACGCCGCATCCGACACTCAATGCCGGATGTGGCACATCATTACAATGCAATATCCGCCACTTCTTTTTGAACGGGTTGCGGTTTCAACTGCGGTTTCGGCGTACTATCTGCCGCCTGCGGCTTGTCGTATTTCAGCCCCAGCACTTCGCTGGTGTACTGCAACTCGCGTTCTGTTGCTGCCACATCACCGTTCAGCTTGCGTCCATAAGACGGAACGATCGCTTTCAACGTGGCCTGCCATTGCGGGCTGGAAACACGATCACCAAACACTTTTTCCAGCAGATTCAACATAATCGGCGCGGCAGTTGACGCCCCCGGAGATGCCCCCAGCAGCGCGGCAATGGTTCCTTGCTGGTCGCTAACCACTTCTGTCCCCAAACGCAGTACGCCGCCTTTATCGGCATCGCGTTTGATAATCTGCACACGCTGTCCTGCTTGCCACAAACGCCAGTCCTCTTTTTTCGCTTGCGGATAGTACTCTTTCAACGCTTCAAAACGATCCTCTTCACTCAACATCACCTGACTTACCAGATATTTCACCAGATCGAAATTATCCAGCCCGACGTGCATCATCGGCATCACGTTGGAAGTGGTGGTGGAACTCATCAGATCCCACAGTGAACCGTTTTTGAGGAATTTGGTTGAGAAGGTGGCAAATGGCCCAAACAGCACTACGCGTTTACCGTCCAGCACACGGGTATCGATATGCGGAACCGACATCGGTGGTGCGCCAACGGAGGCTTTCCCATAGACCTTCGCCAGATGATGGTTAACCACGCCCGGGTTTTCCGAAACAAGGAACTGCCCACCTACCGGGAAACCGGCGTAGTCTTTCGCTTCCGGAATACCGGATTCCTGTAACAGCTTCAGCGCCGCACCGCCCGCGCCGATAAAGACAAATTTCGCGCGGATGTTCTGTGCTGTGCCGTTTTTCAGATCGGCAACGGTGACGGTCCAGGTGTTATCGTCATTACGTTTGAGAGCGCGGACTTCACTGCTGAGTTGCAGCGAGAAGTTAGACTTCTTCTGCAAGGAAGCTATTAACTGGCGGGTGATCTCGCCGTAGTTCACATCAGTGCCGATTTCTGTACGTGTAGCCGCCACTTTCTGCTGTGGAGCGCGCCCTTCCATCACTAACGGTGCCCACTCTTTGATCTGCGCGTGATCTTCAGAGTAACGCATACCGCGAAACAGCGAACTTTGTTGCAACGCGGCGTAACGGGCGCGTAGGAAATTGACGTTATCCTCGCCCCAGACAAAGCTCATATGCGGAACGGTATTGATAAATGAACGCGGAGTACGCAGCACGCCGCGCTCAACCTGGTGCGCCCAGAACTGGCGGGAAATCTGAAATGCTTCGTTAATGGCGACTGCTTTTTCAATACTGATGCTGCCATCGGCGTTTTGCGGGGTGTAGTTCAGTTCCATCAGTGCAGAATGCCCGGTTCCGGCGTTGTTCCAGCCGTTCGAACTCTCCTGCGCGACACCCTCCAGGCGCTCCACCATGGTCATCGACCATTCAGGCTCCAGCTCGCGTAAATAGGTCCCCAACGTGGCGCTCATAATGCCGCCGCCAATCAACAGTACATCAGTTTCCTGCTCCTCGGACGCTTTCGCTTTTGCCGCCATCGAAACGGCATTAAGCCCCACGGCCATCGAGAAGAGCATGGCAGTCACTTTTTTCATCTTGTTAATGCCTTACTTTTAGTCGCTTTATTGCAGGTGAGATTTGCGCGGCATCAACGGTAACACTTAAGTAACAACATTTAAATAATGTTTATAAATTATATTCTAATTTTAGAAACATTGTAATTTCGTTGATTAATTATAGGGTTATTAGAAATGAAGGGATTTTTAGAATATTTACCTGGCGGCAGAAATCCGCCAGGTCAGCGTCAAAATATTATGCCGTCCGGGCAACGGCATCACGCGAAGCAGCATCGCGCTCTTCGCCAGTCAGCTCGCTAAGTTGCCCGTTGCGCATCTCCAGCAGGCGGTCGGCGTGGATAAAGTAATGGTCATCATGGCTGATGGCGAAAATAGTTTTCCCCATCTCCTGCATCAGCGGCAGCAGCACCTGATAAAACTCACGGCGGAAGTGTGGGTCCTGATCCGCCGCCCATTCATCCAGCAGGATAATATCGCGTTCTTCTGCCAGCGCCAGCAACAGCGCCACGCGTTTTTTCTGCCCTTTTGATAACTTCAGGTTAACAATACGCCCGTTACTTAACTCCAGCTTATGCGCCATTTTCAACTGCGCCAGCCACTTCTCAACCAGTTGCGGATTAGCGGGTTTCCCCTCCGGCCCCAGCAGTTGATCAAACAGCCAGACATCGGTAAACACGGCGGAAAACAACTTGCGATAATCCTCCGGTTTTTCGCCGCTGATGGGTTTACCATCCAGCAAAATTTCACCGCTTTGCGGCTGATACAACCCCGTCAGCAACATCGCCAGCGTCGATTTTCCGCTACCGTTACCACCAATCAGAAACAACAGTTCGCCACGTTTAATGGTGAGGTTGAGTGGGCCAACGGAAAACGCGTTGTCCTGATAACTAAACGTCACGTTACGTAGCTCCAGCGTTTGCCAGTCAGGAAACGCCTGCGGGCGTGGAAACTCCGCTTTGAAAGGCGCGAGTGCGAATTTGTTCAGCTTGTTAAACGCCACCTGCGCCGTCAGCAGCGTCGGCAATGCGCCAACCGCAGAAAGCAGCGGCGTGCGCAGGAATAACAGCGTCAGCGAATAGGTCGCGGCAACGTTGGTATCAGCCCAACCGAGACTGTTCGCCATCCAGAACACCAGGCCGATAGCACCCAGCATCATGATGTTTGACCAGTTCACAGCACTAAGATGGAAGGTGTCAGCACGGATAATATGATGGCGATACTCTTGCGCATCAGGGATGTAGAGGTTGTTAAACACATACTCGGCGCGTTCACGGTTCAGAGTCAGCTCTTTACGCCCTTCAAGTACAGTTTGAAAATCCGCGTACAGCTTGTCTTCGGTTTCACGCAGGGTCGCCATATGTTTGTACACCCGCGCTACCAGCACAAAACCGCCCCAGATGGTGACCGCCATCCAGATAGCCGTTACCAGCAACATTTTGCCCGACAGCATCCACAGATACGCCGCTGAACCGATAGTGAGAATGATCCCCTGCACCAGTTCCGGCAGACGCACAAAAGCAATGGTGATATTGCGCACATCGCTGGTTAATCCCGCCAGCAATGAGGCGCTTCCGAGTTGTTCGATACGCTCAACGTGGGTATCCAGAATTCGCTTGATAAATTCGCTACGCAGTCGGTAAACGAAGTGATGACCCAGGGTAGTAAGAGCCAGTTGCGATCCCAGCGTCACTGCCATCAACAGCAGCAATAAACCCAGAAACTCCGGCAACACCAGCAGACTGGTATCCGCCGTTTCGATAAGGCGCTGATTGATAAAAGCAATTAAACCAATGCCTAATGCCGCACTGGCGAGGCTTAGCGCCATCACACTGATAAATGGCCAGCGATACTGCCGCCAGACAAGCACAAGAAGTTCCATGCAGAAAACCCGGACAATGAATTACAGCCCGCAGTTTAAACATCTTCGCGCGCACAGCAATAATAATTCTTATTTTTATTCTTTTTTACCTGCCTGACGAAAAGTCAGGTTGTAGCGGCAGTCGGCGGTGAGTGGATGAAACCCCGCTTTCAGCGGTTGAACGCCGTGATAAAACAGCCGCGATTCACCGCCCCAAACCACCACGTCGCCATGCTCCAGCAACAGTCGTTTTAGCGGATCATTTCGTTTCAGGCCGCCAAATTGAAAAATCGCGGGTAAGCCCAGAGAAACAGAAACAATCGGCGCGCTCAGATCCGGTTCGTCTTTATCCTGATGCAGCGACAGTTTCGCGCCAGGAGTGTAGCGGTTGATAAGACAAGCATCTGGCTGGAAATCTGGATAGCCCGCCGCCGTAGCCGCACGTTGACATAAATTATGAAAACTCTGCGGCATGGCAGGCCACGGTTTATTTGTTTGCGGATCAATGGGCGAATAGAGATAACCCTGCCGATTGGTGGTCCAGCCCAGACGCCCGCAGTTGGTCATCGCCACCGACATGGTATATCCGCCGGGTGTGACCATCTGGCGAAACAGTGACTGGCGGGCGACATTGCTGATTCCCTGCATCAGTTGCTCCGCAGTATTAAAGGCAAAACGGCGCAGGATCACCGCGCCAAGTGCCAGGGGTTCTTGCCACAGTTCAGCATCAGCAAACAGATCCAACATTATTTCTCCTCGTTTTCAGCTTCACGACGTAGCAACTGTGCTTTACGCGAAACACCCCAGCGGTAACCGGAAAGTGTGCCATCACCACGTACCACCCGATGACAAGGTATAACGATCGCTAACTTATTGGCGGCGCAGGCACTTGCCACGGCACGTACCGCTTTCGGTTTGCCGATGGTGTTTGCCAGTTGCTGATAACTCACAGTTTCACCGCAAGGAATGGTACGCAGCGCCTGCCAGACTTGCTGCTGAAAAGCGGTGCCGCGAATATCCAGCGGCAACGTCAGCGGCGTATCGCGCTGGTTGAGGCTGGCGATCACTTCACGCACATGTTGCTGAAACGTCGGGTCAGCGGGCGCGTTGTCGGCAGCGGGAAACATCTGCCGCAGTTCACTGATTAATGTCGCGTCATCATCACCCAGTAATATCGCGCAAATCCCCCGCTCGCTTTCTGCCACCAGGCAACGACCCAGCTCACAATCAGCCAGTGCATAACGCACAGTCAGGTTTTCGCCACCGTGACGAAATTGTTTAGCCGTCATGCCCAGCGTTTCATCGGCTTTACGGTAGTAACTGCTGCCGTCGGGGAATCCGGCATTGAGAATTGCCTGGGTCACGCTCTCCCCTTTCACTAACGATTCCCGCAATCGGCGAGCGCGCCAGGCCTGCTGCCAGGCTTTCGGCGTCATTCCGGTAGTCGCTTTAAACAATCTATGCAGATGGAACGGACTCATCGCCACCTGGTCGGCTAAGGCTTCCAGCGTTACAGGCATTTCCTGTTCCAGCAGTCGGCAGGCGTGGGTAATTTTATCAAGGCGATGTTGTTGGGGATTGGCTTTGTCTGGCTGACAACGTTTGCAGGGGCGAAAGCCAGCGGCAAGCGCCTCGCTGGCATCAGAAAAGAAGGAGACGTTTTCCCGCAGAGCGTGTTTAGCCCGACAAGACGGACGACAAAAGATGCCCGTGGTGCGCACGGCGAAGACAAATTCGCCGTCGGCGTTTGGGTCGCGGGCTAAGACAGATTGCCAGCGTTGATCGTCAGTTAAGCGTGTGGCGTTGTTCATAATCAGCTCCCTGGTTAAGGATAGCCTTTAGTCTGCCCGGTCACCATTGCGCAAAAACCAACAATCTTGCGCTTTAATTTTTTTCGCTGATAAGGAAGCTTTTAAACTGCGGCGACATCCAGGTTTTAAAGCTATCGCCCTCTTTGGTGATCATATAGACCGCCAGCCCTTCCCGGCGAACGACTTCTTTGGCTTTATCCGGCCCGAGCACCATTAAGCCAGTATCCCAGGCGTCGGCTTCCAGCGCCGTCGGGGCAATCACCGTCACGGATACCAGATTGTGTTCGATGGGACGCCCGGTTTGCGGATCAATAACATGGGAAAGGCGTTTGCCGTCCAGCTCGTAATAGTTGCGATAGCTACCAGAAGTGCTGATACCGTGACCATTGATGTCAACCACGGCCTGAACCGCGTTCTCTTTATCGGTCGGTTTTTGGATCGCCACCCGCCACGGCTGCCCTTCGCCGTTCATGCCACGGCTGTTCAGCGCGCCGCCCACCGACACCAGATAGCGGGAAATACCTTCCTGCTCCATTAAGCGTGCCAGATGATCTGCCGCATAACCTTCGCCGACGGTAGAGAGATCGACATATAAATCCGGCAGATCTTTTTGCAGATATTGTTGATGTGACTGATTAATGACCGTCAGATGCTGTAAACCCGTTTTGGCTTTCATCGCGTCGATCTGTTCCTGGTTCGGGATTTGTACCGGCTGTTGTTCCGGGCCAAAGCCCCACAGATTCACCAGCGGCCCGACAGTAATATCCATCGCGCCATCGGTTTTGGCGCCAATGCGCAGCGAGGTGGTGATGATATCGGCCATCGCTTCACTTACCGGCCACGGCGACAAACTTTTCGAGTCGTTAAAGCGCATCAGCGCGGAGTCTTTTTTATAGGTCGAAAGCAGCTGATCGTCGGCGTCCAGCTGGGTCTGAATCTTCTCTTTAAGTTCAGCACTGCGTTTGGCGTCAAGGCCAGGGATGCTGGCACGCCAGAAGGTTCCCATCGTTTTGCCTTCAAGAACGGTAACTTCAGTAGCGTGGGATTTGGCGGGTTGTGTTTTTTGATCGCAACCAACAAAGAAGAGCGCGGCAGCCAGCAATGCCACGCGGGTAAAGCTTATTTCCATACGTGATTATCCTCATGCGAACGGTCGCAAGAGTACACCAAAAAACTGCGTTTGTACGCTGAAAACAATGAAAAAAGGGCCCGCAGGCCCTTTGTTCGATATAAATCGAGATTAGAACTGGTAAACCAGACCCAGAGCTACGATGTCATCAGTGTTGATGCCAGCAGCGCGGGTGAACTGGTTGTCGTCCAGCAGGTTGATTTTGTAGTCAACGTAGGTGGACATGTTTTTGTTGAAGTAGTAGGTAGCACCAACATCAACATATTTCAGGATATCTTCGTCGTCGTAGTTACGACCAGCAACGACACCCAGGTTTTTACCTTTAGACTGCAGGTATGCTACAGACGGACGCAGACCGAAGTCGAACTGGTACTGAGCAACAGCTTCGAAGTTCTGTGCTTTGTTCGCCCAACCCAGGGAACCTACGCGAGTTGCGTTGTAGGTCTGGGTGTACTGAGCAGCCAGGTAGATGTTGTTAGCGTCGTATTTCAGACCACCGGTGTAGGTTTCAGCACGGTCGCCGTTACCGATGTAAGCAGCGGTGTTCTGAGCATCAGTACGTTTGGAGCTGGAAACTGCAGCACCGATACCGAAGCCTTCGTAATCATAAGTGATAGAACCGCCAACGCCGTCGCCGTTCTGACGCAGAGCACCACGACCGTTGTTGGTCATGCCTTCGCCGCTTACGCTACCGTTTTTACCCTGGTACTGAACAGCAAAGTTCAGACCGTCAACCAGACCGAAGAAGTCGGTGTTACGGTAGGTCGCGAAGCCGTTACCACGCTGCTGCATGAAGTTGTCAGAACCGTAAGTGTCGCCACCGAATTCTGGCAGTACGTCGGTCCAGGAAGTTACGTCGTAAACAACGCCGTAGTTACGACCGTAGTCGAAAGAACCAACGTCCTGGAATTTCAGACCAGCGAATGCCACACGGGTCCAGGAGTTTTCTTTGTTGTCTTCAGAGGTATTGCCCTGGATCTGATATTCCCACTGGCCGTAACCGGTCAGCTGGTCAGTAACCTGAGTTTCGCCTTTGAAACCAAGACGTACATAGGTCTGGTCGCCGTCTTCTGACTTGTTGTCAGAGAAATAGTGCAGGCCGTCTACTTTACCGTACAGATCTAATTTGTTGCCGTCTTTGTTGTAAACTTCAGCAGCGTTTGCTGCGCCTGCTACCAGCAGAGCTGGGACCAGGAGGGACAGTACTTTAACTTTCATGTTATTAACCCTCTGTTATATGCCTTTATTTGCTTTTTTATGCCACTGCATACTGATTAACCCTCATTAATCAGTCGGCAAGTCCATTCTCCCCAAAAATGCAGAATAATCCAACACGAATATGATACTAAAACTTTTAAGATGTTTCATTTATCGCTATAGATGTTTCAAAATGTAAATATGATGGAACTTTTTAAGATTCTTGATGATTGGCGAAATAAGCACCTAACATCAAGCAATAATAATTCAAAGGTAAAATCAATAACTTATTCTTAAGTACTTGATAGCACTGAATGCCAAAACAAAATCTTCACTCGCAACTAAAATATGTCTCGCTATCATCATTAACTTTATTTATTACCGTCATTCATTTCTGAATGTCTGTTTACCCCTATTTCAACCGGATGCCTCGCATCCGGTTTTTTTTACCCTTCTTTACACAACTTTTATTTTTTTGTACTACCGCTGGAAAATTATAACGCTTGTTAACAATTTCACAAAAAATTAACAAGATATAATTCCCGCCATCTTTTCTTTATCCGTAATTAATTTCGCTCTTCTTTTTTGCAGATTATTTGTACAGCAAAATGCGGTGTGTACATCTATTTCCCATCGGGCAGAACGAGACATATCGTTGAGGAATAGAGAATCATCTATCGGGTAATAGTCTGGAATTTCGCACTGTACCCTTTATACTGCCCTATCACTTCGCGAAGTTTTAACAGGTCATAAACACGAATGCGTCAGAAAGAGACAACGGCCACGACCCGCTTTTCACTCCTACCGGGGAGCATTACCCGCTTCTTTTTACTGTTGATCATTGTGTTGCTGGTGATGATGGGTGTAATGGTACAAAGCGCAGTCAACGCCTGGCTGAAAGATAAAAGCTACCAGATTGTCGACATTACTCATGCTATACAAAAGCGCGTCGATACCTGGCGTTACGTGACCTGGCAGATCTACGACAACATCGCTGCAACGACTTCGCCTTCCACCAGTGAAAGTTTGCAAGAGACGCGTCTGAAACAGGATGTCTACTATCTGGAAAAACCGCGTCGCAAAACAGAAGCCCTGATCTTTGGTTCTCACGACAACTCAACGCTTGAGATGACCCAACGAATGTCTACTTATCTGGACACATTATGGGGCGCAGAAAATGTACCGTGGTCGATGTATTATCTGAACGGGCAGGATAACAGCCTGATTCTTATCTCGACCCTGCCGTTAAAAGATCTCACCTCCGGATTTAAAGAATCGACTGTCAGTGACATTGTTGATTCTCGTCGCGCGGAGATGCTGCAACAGGCTAACGCCCTGGATGAACGTGAAAGTTTTTCTAACCTGCGCCGTCTTGCCTGGCAGAACGGTCATTATTTTACCTTGCGTACAACCTTTAACCAGCCGGGACATCTGGCAACAGTGGTTGCATTTGATCTGCCTATTAATGATCTAATCCCGCCAGGGATGCCGCTGGATAGCTTCCGTCTTGAACCAGAAGCAGGTACTGCGGGTAACAATAATAATGAGAAAGAAGCAACGGATAGCGTCAGCATTAACTTTAATAGTTCGAAGATTGAAATCTCTTCGGCGCTCAACTCCACCGATATGCGGCTGGTCTGGCAGGTTCCTTACGGCACTTTGCTGCTGGATACATTGCAAAACATTCTGCTGCCACTGCTGCTGAATATCGGTTTGCTGGCACTGGCACTTTTTGGTTACACCACCTTTCGCCATTTCTCCGGGCGCAGCACAGAAAGCGTTCCCAGCACCGCAGTGAATAACGAACTGCGTATCTTGCGGGCAATAAATGAAGAGATTGTGTCACTGCTGCCACTCGGTCTGCTGGTTCACGATCAGGAATCGAATCGCACAGTTATCAGCAATAAGATTGCCGACCATCTGCTGCCGCATTTGAATCTGCAAAACATCACCACCATGGCAGAACAGCATCAGGGGATTATTCAGGCAACCGTCAATAACGAGCTGTATGAAATTCGCATGTTCCGCAGCCAGATAGCGCCGCGTACGCAAATCTTCATCATTCGCGATCAGGATCGCGAGGTGCTGGTGAACAAGAAACTCAAGCAGGCGCAGCGTCTGTACGAGAAAAACCAGCAGGGCCGGATGGCCTTTATGCAAAACATTGGTGATGCGCTGAAAGAACCCGCACGGTCACTGGCGGAAAGTGCGGCTAAACTCAACTCTCCGGAAAGCAAACAACTGGCAAATCAGGCTGATGTGCTGGTGCGCCTGGTCGATGAAATTCAGCTAGCGAACATGCTTGCGGACGATAGCTGGAAGAGCGAGACCGAGCTTTTCTCCGTACAGGATTTAATCGATGAAGTGGTGCCTGCTGTGCTACCGGCAATGAAGCGCAAAGGCCTGCAACTACTGATTAACAATCATCTGAAAGCACACGATATGCGCCGTGGCGATCGCGATGCTTTACGCCGTATTTTGCTGCTGTTGATGCAATATGCCGTCACCTCAACGCAACTGGGGAAAATTACCCTTGAGGTTGATCAGGATGAATCCTCTGACGAACGTCTGACTTTCCGCATTCTGGACACCGGAGACGGTGTAAGCATTCATGAAATGGATAATTTACACTTCCCGTTCATCAACCAGACCCAAAGCGATCGCTATGGCAAGGCGGACCCGTTGGCATTCTGGTTGAGTGATCAACTGGCGCGAAAACTGGGCGGTCATTTAAATATTAAAACGCGGGACGGGCTTGGTACACGCTACTCCGTGCATATCAAAATGCTGCCTGCAGACCCGGACGTTGAAGAGGAAGAGGAACGTTTACTGGATGATGTCACCGTGATGGTGGATGTAACTTCCACAGAAATTCGGAATATTGTCACTCGCCAGTTAGAAAATTGGGGTGCAACCTGTATCACACCCGATGAAAGATTAATTAGTCAGGATTATGATATCTTTTTAACGGATAATCCGTCTAATCTTACTGCCTCTGGCTTGCTTTTAAGCGATGATGAGTCTGGCGTACGGGAAATTGGGCCTGGTCAATTGTGCGTCAACTTCAATATGAGCAATGCTATGCAGGAAGCGGTCTTACAATTAATTGAAGTGCAACTGGCGCAGGAAGAGGTGACAGAATCGCCTATGGGTGGAGATGAAAATGCACAACTCCATGCCAGCGGCTATTATGCGCTCTTTGTAGACACAGTACCGGATGATGTTAAGAGGCTATATACTGAAGCAGCAACCAGTGACTTTGCTGCATTAGCCCAAACGGCTCATCGTCTTAAAGGCGTGTTTGCCATGCTAAATCTGGTACCCGGCAAGCAGTTATGTGAAACGCTGGAACATCTTATTCGCGAGAAGGATGTCCCAGGAACAGAAAAATACATCAGCGACATTGACAGCTATGTCAAGAGCTTGCTGTAGCAAGGTAGCCTATTACATGAACAATATGAACGTAATTATTGCCGATGACCATCCGATAGTACTGTTCGGTATTCGCAAATCACTTGAACAAATCGAGTGGGTGAATGTTGTCGGCGAATTTGAAGATTCCACAGCACTGATCAACAACCTGCCGAAACTGGATGCGCACGTGTTGATTACCGATCTCTCCATGCCTGGAGATAAATACGGTGACGGGATCACCTTGATCAAATACATCAAGCGTCATTTCCCAAGCCTGTCGATCATTGTTCTGACCATGAACAACAACCCGGCAATTCTTAGCGCGGTACTGGATCTGGATATCGAAGGGATCGTCCTGAAGCAAGGCGCGCCTACGGATCTGCCAAAAGCCCTCGCCGCGCTGCAAAAAGGCAAGAAATTTACCCCGGAAAGCGTATCTCGTCTGCTGGAGAAAATCAGCGCCAGTGGTTACGGCGACAAGCGTCTCTCACCTAAAGAGAGTGAAGTACTGCGCCTGTTTGCAGAAGGTTTCCTGGTTACCGAGATTGCTAAAAAGCTCAACCGTAGCATCAAAACCATCAGCAGCCAGAAGAAATCCGCGATGATGAAGCTGGGTGTCGAGAACGATATCGCCCTGCTGAATTATCTCTCTTCTGTGACCTTAAGTCCGGCAGATAAAGAGTAATCACCCGACAGGCCAGATAAGCACCGACCGCCGGATGCGGCGTAAACGCCTTATCCGGCCTACAAATCCCGCTATTTCAATATATTACACAAACGTAGGCCTGATAAGACGCGCCAGCGTCGCATCAGGCATTTGCTCCGACAGCTCCTACGATTTCCGCGCTTTCCTGACCCTCTCGGCATATACCGTCAGCGTCTGTTTTATCACATCCAGCGTTACCGGCTTCGACAGGCAGCTGTCCATACCGGACTCCAGACACCGCTGCTTCTCTTCAGCCAACGCATTAGCAGTTACTCCGATTACCGGCAACGTTAACCCCAGCTGGCGGATACGTTGCGTTAACCGGTAACCGTCCATATTTGGCATGTTGACGTCACTAAGCACGATATCGATATGATTCTTGCTTAGTACATTAAGCGCATCGACGCCATCATTTGCCGTTTTACACTGATAACCCAACGATCCGAGCTGATCGGCTAGTAAGCGACGGTTAATCGGATGATCGTCAACCACCAGAATCATCATGTCGTCATTGCTGGTGGAGTCTTTGTCCGTCAACGGCAGAACGTTGGCAGGATCATCACTTTCAATTTCTATCCGATAGATACGCGCCAGTAGCACAGGCAGTTCATGCGACGAGGCGACGCTATGCACCCACTCACCGGGCGCTCTCTCCAGCGGAATGCCAATATGTCGACGGCAGAAAGTCACCACCGCTCTGCCCTGCCATTTTTCACTCAGCGCCTCATCAGTAATCAACACATCCTCCGGTGAGGGTTCCTGACCTTCGTATGTTGTAACGATTACACCACTGCGCTGCAAACTGGTTTCGATAAACTGGCATAGTGACGCATTGCGTACCGCCAACCAGCAGCGTTTACCCGTTAATCCTTCGACACCTTTTTTATGTGGATATTGCGCACCATACAGCGGAATACGTACCGTAAACTGGCTTCCCATACCTGGTTCAGACTCTACTGAGATATCACCGTCCATCATGCTGATCAGTTTTTCACAAATCGCCAGTCCCAGACCGGTTCCCTGGAAGTTACGCTGTACACCCGTCCCTACCTGGAAGAAGGGATCGAACAGCCGCACCACTTCTTTCGCCGGAATCCCCACGCCAGTATCGCGAACGCGAATAGAAAGATAATCGCCATCAGCACGGACATGCAGAACAATGCAGCCGGTATCGGTAAATTTAATGGCGTTACTCAACAGATTGGAGATGACCTGCTGTAAACGCATCGGATCGCCGTTTAAGGTTACCGGCACATCCGGTTCAATAAAGCAGTACAAACCAAGCTGCTTTCGCACCACCAGCGGCAAATAGTTGGCGGTGATATGGTTCATCACTTCACGCGGTGAAAACTCACGCGGCTCTATCTTTAACTGTTCCGATTCAATCTTCGAGAAATCGAGAATGTCGCTGATAATTTTCAACAGCAGGCTGGAAGAGTTATTCATTGCCGTCACCAGACGGTCAACGCCTTTCGGCAACTCTTTGGTTTGCAACAGATCCAGGTTACCGATAATGCCATACAGCGGCGTTCGCAACTCGTGGCTGACGGTAGCAAGGAACATCGATTTCGACTGACTCGCCTGTTCTGCTGCCTGCGCCATCTCTTGCAACGACTCTTCCATCTTCACGCGCGAAGAAACATCGACCAGTACGCAAATCGCCACGTTTTCATTACGATAGCGAGAATGAACAAAGCTGATTTGCAGATTAGTATTGTTGCTGGTCAGGACATCGACAAAATTGACCTGCTGCCCGCAGATAATTTGCGTCAGCCGCTGGCGATCCTCATGCGTAAGCATGTTGAGATAGGTATGCGCCAGTTCGTTACTCAAAATATTGACGCCATCAGCGGTGCGCAAAATACAGATCCCCACCGGTGCGGAGGCAACAATCTTGCGATTAAACTGCTCGTGTTCTTCCAGACGCTGGGAGTCACTTTCTGCCGGAATGAAAATACGCCGCTCGTACATCCGCGCGAGAGTAAACAGTGCCGCACCGGCAATAACATTCAGCAAAATTGCGTTAAGTATCAGCATTCGAATGCGTTCCAGCACCTGATCTACGGGCACCGAGTAAACGATACTTAACGATGATGGCGGCAGATTTTTCTTCAGCATCAGCTCATGGAAGCCAGGTGTATAACCAAACCAGGAACGTTCCTGCATCCAACGCGGTTCAGCCTCGATTTTGCTTTCTGGTCCGGTCAACGAAATCAGGGTATGACCATTCTCATCAAGGATAGTAACCCCCATCGGTAATGTACCTGGTAAGAAGAAGTTCTCCATCCGAATGGTTTGCTCAACGCCCAACAAAGCCTGCAAACGGTTCGCCAGATACACCGGCGTCAGCGCGTAGAAATATCCAACGCCAGGACGCGGGCCTTCGCTGATCCAATAAAGGTTGCTGCCGCTGTCATCCTGCGGAGCATTACGATACTTATTGATGCGCTCATGCAGAGCTTTCAGGGCGGTGTCGCGTTCAACCGGCATATCACGCAGGCCAAAGTTTGCCATGCAGAGGTTATCGCTGCCGATCAAAAATACGCGGTTGAGATCGTAAGCTGCAGAGAAATTATCGCGCCAGTAGCGCATAAACCACGCCAGCGACTCCAGAGAGCCGCGCCAGGTGTTACTCATCGCGGAACAGTCGGAATCGGCAAACAACGGTTCGAACACGGGCACATCCGCTTGCGTTTCTCGCCCACGCGGGGAAAGCACGCCGTTTTCTACAGATAAGCGATTTTCAGCAATGTACTTCAGCTCTTTCATCACGTCAGAAGTGCGCTGAATAAACCGCTGAGCCTGATCGGAACTCAGGTTAAATTCCTGACGAATCTCTGATTCTCGCTGATGCAGGGCATTGACGATGTAAAACACTGATGAAAAAGCAATCAACAGCCAGAGCAATAACGCCAATGCTCTGAACATATAGCGCGAGACTTTCAGGGTTGTGCGAAAAGAAGCAAGGTATTTCAAAGGGGCGAAGCTCCGCCTCAGGTGACCGATGGAGTGTGGTTAAGGTAGCGGTAAAAGCGTGCCACCGCAATGTTCTCTCTTCTCGGTAATATGATACACCGCCGAGAAATCATCACCTTAACCCCCAATAATAGTGCTATGCCGGAACAATACTGATGGAGAAAAGGACGCGTAATATGAAATGGATATATCCTCGCCGCTTACGCAATCAAATGATCCTGATGGCAATCCTGATGGTCATTGTCCCAACGCTTACTATTGGTTATATCGTAGAAACGGAAGGACGTTCAGCAGTCTTATCTGAAAAAGAGAAAAAACTTTCTGCCGTGGTCAACCTGCTTAATCAGGCGCTAGGCGATCGCTACGATCTCTATATCGACTTACCGCGTGAGGAGCGTATCCGCGCATTGAATGCAGAGCTTGCCCCCATTACCGAAAATATTACTCGCGCCTTTCCTGGCATAGGCGCTGGTTATTATAACAAGACGCTGGATGCGATAATCACCTACGCGCCTTCATCGCTATATCAGAATAATGTGGGCGTGACGATTGCTGCGGATCACCCTGGTCGCGAAGTTATGCGTACAAATACCCCTTTGGTTTATTCAGGCAG
Source organism: Escherichia sp. MOD1-EC6475 (assembly GCF_003046645.1). Lineage (NCBI taxonomy): Bacteria > Pseudomonadati > Pseudomonadota > Gammaproteobacteria > Enterobacterales > Enterobacteriaceae > Escherichia > Escherichia sp. MOD1-EC6475. The sequence goes on from NZ_PZKQ01000021.1 coordinate 29,987, forward strand.
GCAGGTGCGCGGCGATATTTTGAATTCAATGATCCCCATTGAGCGTAATGGTGAAGTCCTCGGTTATATCTGGGCCAATGAATTAACCGAAGATATTCGCCGCCAGGCCTGGAAAATGGATGTGAGGATTATCATTGTACTCACCGCCGGTTTGCTGATAAGCCTGCTGTTGATTGTCCTTTTCTCCCGTCGCCTGAGCGCCAATATAGATATCATCACCGACGGCCTCTCGACTCTGGCGCAAAATATTCCCACTCGATTACCACAATTGCCCGGTGAAATGGGGCAAATCAGTCAGAGTGTTAACAACCTCGCCCAGGCACTGCGTGAACGCGAACACTTAACGATCTGATTATTGAAAACGCTGCCGATGGCGTCATTGCCATTGACCGCCAGGGTGATGTAACCACCATGAACCCAGCAGCAGAAGTCATCACTGGCTATCAACGTCATGAACTGGTAGGGCAGCCTTACTCCATGTTGTTCGACAATACTCAGTTCTACAGTCCAGTACTGGATACGCTGGAACATGGCACCGAACACGTGGCGCTGGAGATCAGTTTTCCAGGCCGTGACCGCACCATTGAACTCAGTGTCACTACCAGTCGTATTCATAATACGCATGGTGAAATGATAGGTGCTTTGGTGATTTTCTCTGATTTAACTGCCCGCAAAGAAACCCAACGCCGCATGGCGCAAGCTGAACGCCTCGCCACGCTGGGTGAGCTGATGGCTGGCGTGGCGCACGAAGTCCGTAATCCGCTGACGGCTATTCGTGGTTATGTACAGATCTTGCGCCAACAAACCAGTGATCCAATACATCAGGAATATCTTTCTGTAGTACTCAAAGAAATCGACTCAATTAACAAAGTCATTCAGCAATTGCTCGATTTTTCACGCCCACGCCACAGTCAATGGCAACAAGTCAGCCTCAATGCATTGATTGAAGAAACGCTGGTACTGGTGCAAACCGCCGGCGTACAAGCGCGGGTCGACTTCATAAGCGAACTGGATAATGAATTAAGTCCGATTATCGCCGATCGTGAACTTCTCAAACAGGTACTACTGAATATCCTGATCAATGCCGTCCAGGCTATCAGTGCACGAGGGAAAATTCGTATTCGGACCTGGCAGTACAGCGACTCACAACAGGCCATTTCGATAGAAGACAACGGCTGTGGCATTGATCTCTCGCTGCAAAAGAAGATCTTCGATCCCTTTTTCACCACCAAAGCCTCAGGAACCGGGCTTGGTCTGGCGTTAAGTCAACGCATCATTAACGCCCATCAGGGTGATATTCGCGTCGCCAGTTTGCCGGGCTACGGCGCAACCTTCACCCTTATTTTACCGATCAACCCACAGGGAAATCAGACCGTATGACCGCTATTAATCGCATCCTTATTGTTGATGATGAAGATAATGTTCGCCGTATGCTGAGCACCGCTTTTGCACTACAAGGATACGAAACACATTGTGCGAACAACGGACGCACAGCATTACACCTGTTTGCCGATATTCACCCAGACGTGGTGTTGATGGATATCCGTATGCCAGAGATGGACGGCATCAGGGCACTAAAGGAGATGCGCAGCCATGAGACCCGAACTCCCGTTATTCTGATGACGGCTTATGCTGAAGTGGAAACCGCCGTCGAAGCACTACGCTGCGGGGCCTTTGACTATGTTATTAAACCGTTTGATCTCGATGAGTTGAATTTAATCATTCAGCGCGCTTTACAACTCCAGTCAATGAAAAAAGAGATCCGTCATCTGCACCAGGCACTGAGCACCAGTTGGCAATGGGGGCATATTCTCACCAACAGCCCGGCGATGATGGACATCTGCAAAGACACCGCCAAAATTGCCCTTTCTCAGGCCAGCGTCTTGATTAGCGGTGAAAGCGGCACCGGGAAAGAATTGATTGCCAGAGCGATTCACTACAATTCGCGGCGGGCAAAGGGGCCGTTTATTAAAGTCAACTGCGCGGCGCTGCCGGAATCGTTGCTCGAAAGTGAACTGTTTGGTCATGAAAAAGGCGCATTTACTGGTGCACAAACCTTGCGTCAGGGATTATTTGAACGCGCCAACGAGGGGACTCTGCTCCTCGATGAAATTGGCGAAATGCCGCTGGTACTGCAAGCCAAATTACTACGCATTCTGCAGGAACGGGAATTTGAACGGATTGGCGGTCATCAGACCATAAAAGTTGATATCCGCATCATTGCCGCCACCAACCGTGACTTGCAGGCGATGGTAAAAGAAGGCACCTTCCGTGAAGATCTCTTTTATCGCCTTAACGTTATTCATTTAGTACTGCCGCCTCTGCGCGATCGTCGGGAAGATATTTCCCTGTTAGCTAATCACTTTTTGCAAAAATTCAGTAGTGAGAATCAGCGCGATATTATCGACATCGATCCGATGGCAATGTCACTGCTTACCGCCTGGTCATGGCCGGGAAATATTCGAGAGCTTTCCAACGTCATTGAACGCGCCGTCGTGATGAACTCAGGCCCGATCATTTTTTCTGAAGATCTTCCGCCACAGATTCGTCAGCCAGTCTGTAATGCTGGAGAGGCAAAAACAGCCCCTGTCGGTGAGCGTAATTTAAAAGAGGAAATTAAACGCGTCGAAAAACGCATCATTATGGAAGTGCTGGAACAACAAGATGGAAACCGAACCCGCACAGCTTTAATGCTGGGTATCAGTCGCCGTGCATTGATGTATAAACTCCAGGAATACGGTATCGATCTGGCGGATGTATAACACCAAAACTTGCTATGCAGAAATTTGCACAGTGCGCAAATTTCTGCATAGCCGCTCAATCTCCTTCTTAACCCCCATCTGATTTATTCTTTTCTATTCAATCAGTTAAGAAACAACATCCAATATTCTCATTCTGGCACTCCCCTTGCTATTCCCTGACTGTACCCACAACGGTGTATGCAAGAGGGATAAATAATGAAAACAAAATTGATGACATTACAAGACGCCTCCGGCTTCTTTCGTGACGGCATGACCATCATGGTGGGCGGATTTATGGGGATTGGCACTCCATCCCGCCTGGTTGAAGCATTACTGGAATCTGGCGTTCGCGACCTGACATTGATAGCCAATGATACCGCGTTTGTTGATACCGGCATCGGTTCGCTCATCGTCAATGGTCGAGTCCGCAAAGTAATTGCTTCACATATCGGCACCAACCCGGAAACAGGCCGACGCATGATATCTGGTGAAATGGACGTCGTCCTGGTGCCACAAGGTACGCTAATCGAGCAAATTCGCTGTGGTGGTGCTGGACTTGGTGGTTTTCTCACTCCAACCGGTGTCGGCACCGTCGTAGAGGAAGGCAAACAGACACTGACACTCGACGGCAAAACCTGGCTGCTTGAACGCCCGCTGCGCGCCGACCTGGCGCTCATTCGCGCTCATCGTTGCGACCCACTTGGCAACCTGACCTATCAACTTAGCGCCCGCAACTTTAACCCCCTGATTGCCCTTGCGGCTGATATCACGCTGGTGGAGCCAGATGAACTGGTCGAAGTCGGTGAGCTGCAACCTGACCATATTGTCACCCCTGGTGCCGTTATCGACCACATCATCGTTTCACAGGAGAGTAAATAATGGATGCGAAACAACGTATTGCACGCCGTGTGGCACAAGAGCTTCGTGATGGTGACATCGTGAATCTGGGCATTGGTCTGCCGACGATGGTCGCCAACTATTTACCAGAAGGCATTCATATCACTCTGCAATCGGAAAACGGCTTCCTCGGTTTAGGCCCGGTCACGACAGCGCATCCCGATCTGGTGAACGCTGGCGGGCAACCGTGCGGTGTTTTACCCGGTGCAGCCATGTTTGATAGCGCCATGTCATTTGCGCTAATCCGTGGCGGCCATATTGATGCCTGTGTGCTCGGTGGTTTGCAGGTAGACGAAGAAGCCAACCTCGCGAACTGGGTAGTGCCTGGAAAAATGGTGCCCGGTATGGGGGGCGCGATGGATCTGGTGACCGGGGCGCGCAAAGTGATCATTGCTATGGAACATTGCGCCAAAGATGGTTCACCGAAAATTTTGCGCCGCTGCACCATGCCGCTCACTGCGCAACACGCGGTGCATATGCTGGTCACTGAACTGGCTGTCTTTCGTTTCATTGACGGCAAAATGTGGCTCACCGAAATTGCCGACGGGTGTGATTTAGCCACCGTGCGTGCAAAAACCGAAGCTCAGTTTGAAGTAGCCACCGATCTGAATACGCAACGGGGTGATTTATGATTGGTCGCATCTCGCGTTTTATGACGCGCTTTGTCAGCCGGTGGCTTCCCGATCCTCTGATCTTTGCCATGTTGCTGACATTGCTAACGTTCGTGATCGCGCTTTGGTTAACACCACAAACGCCGATCAGCATGGTGAAAATGTGGGGTGACGGTTTCTGGAACTTGCTGGCGTTCGGTATGCAGATGGCGCTGATCATCGTTACCGGTCATGCCCTTGCCAGCTCTGCTCCGGTAAAAAGTTTGCTGCGCACTGCCGCCTCCGCCGCAAAGACGCCCGTACAGGGCGTCATGCTGGTCACTTTCTTCGGTTCCGTCGCTTGTGTCATCAACTGGGGATTTGGTCTGGTTGTCGGCGCAATGTTCGCCCGTGAAGTCGCCCGGCGAGTACCCGGTTCTGATTATCCGTTGCTCATTGCCTGCGCCTACATTGGTTTTCTCACCTGGGGTGGCGGCTTCTCTGGCTCAATGCCTCTGTTGGCTGCAACACCGGGCAACCCGGTTGAGCATATCGCCGGGATTATCCCGGTGGGCGATACTCTGTTCAGTGGTTTTAACATTTTCATCACTGTGGCGTTGATTGTAGTGATGCCATTTATCACCCGCATGATGATGCCAAAACCATCCGACGTGGTGAGTATCGATCCGAAACTACTCATGGAAGAGGCTGATTTTCAGAAGCAGCTACCGAAAGATGCCCCACCATCCGAGCGACTGGAGGAAAGCCGCATCCTGACGTTGATCATCGGCGCACTGGGTATCGCTTACCTGGCGATGTACTTCATCGAACATGGCTTCAACATCACCATCAATACCGTCAACTTGATGTTTATGATTGCAGGTCTGCTGCTACATAAAACGCCAATGGCTTATATGCGTGCTATCAGCGCGGCAGCACGCAGTACCGCCGGTATTCTGGTGCAATTCCCCTTCTACGCCGGGATCCAACTGATGATGGAGCACTCCGGTCTGGGCGGACTCATTACCGAATTTTTTATCAATGTCGCTAACAAAGACACCTTCCCGGTAATGACCTTCTTTAGTTCTGCACTGATTAACTTCGCCGTTCCGTCTGGCGGCGGTCACTGGGTTATTCAGGGACCTTTCGTTATACCCGCAGCTCAGGCGCTGGGCGCTGATCTCGGTAAATCGGTAATGGCGATCGCCTACGGCGAGCAATGGATGAACATGGCACAACCGTTCTGGGCGCTGCCAGCACTGGCAATCGCCGGGCTCGGTGTCCGCGACATCATGGGCTATTGCATCACTGCCCTGCTCTTCTCCGGCGTCATTTTCGTCATTGGTTTAACGCTGTTCTGACGGCAACTCTACAGACAGAAGGAAGATAAAATGAAAAATTGTGTCATCGTCAGTGCGGTACGTACTGCCATCGGTAGTTTTAATGGTTCACTCGCCTCCACCAGCGCCATCGACCTGGGGGCAACAGTAATTCAGGCCGCCATTGAACGCGCAAAACTCGATTCACAACACGTCGATGAAGTGATTATGGGTAACGTATTGCAGGCCGGGCTGGGGCAAAATCCGGCTCGTCAGGCACTGCTAAAAAGCGGACTGGCAGAAACGGTGTGCGGATTTACGGTCAACAAAGTATGTGGTTCGGGTCTGAAAAGCGTGGCGCTTGCCGCCCAGGCAATTCAGGCTGGTCAGGCACAGAGCATCGTAGCGGGTGGAATGGAGAACATGAGTTTAGCGCCCTATTTACTCGATGCAAAAGCACGCTCTGGTTATCGTCTTGGAGATGGGCAGGTTTATGACGTAATCCTGCGCGATGGCCTGATGTGCGCCACTCACGGTTATCATATGGGGATTACCGCCGAGAACGTGGCCAAAGAGTACGGAATTACCCGTGAAATGCAGGATGAACTGGCACTAAACTCACAGCGTAAAGCGGCAGCAGCCATTGAGTCCGGTGCTTTTACCGCCGAAATCGTCCCGGTAAATGTTGTCACACGGAAGAAAAACATCGTCTTCGATCGCGATGAATTCCCGAAAGTAGATTCTACTGCAGAAGCTCTGGCTGCATTGCGCCCGGCCTTCGACAAAGCCGGAACGGTCACCGCCGGGAACGCGTCTGGCATTAACGACGGGGCTGCCGCACTGGTGATTATGGAAGAATCGGCGGCGCTGGCGGCAGGCCTAAAACCACTGGCACGCATTAAAAGCTATGCCAGCGGCGGCGTGCCTCCCGCATTGATGGGTATGGGGCCAGTACCTGCCACACAAAAAGCATTACAACTGGCGGGGCTGCAACTGGCAGACATTGATCTCATCGAAGCCAATGAAGCATTTGCTGCGCAGTTCCTTGCCGTTGGGAAAACTCTGGGCTTTGATCCTGAAAAAGTGAATGTCAACGGCGGAGCCATCGCGCTGGGGCATCCTATCGGCGCCAGCGGTGCACGTATTCTGGTCACGCTATTACATGCAATGCAGGCACGAGATAAAACGCTGGGTCTGGCAACGCTGTGCATTGGTGGCGGTCAGGGAATTGCGATGGTGATTGAACGGTTGAATTAACGAACAAAAACGCCCGATAGCGAAAGTCATCGGGCGTTTTCTTAAACATCGACAGTGAAAGTCACCTCATTAATTACCAGTCAAAACTTTTCACCAGCGTCAGTTCACCAGCATTACGCATCGGGACAACAAAGGTTTCCTGTTTCTCATTGACCGATCCTTCATCGGTGATCAGCGTCAGTTGGGCAGTCGTCAATTCCGTTTCGCTGCGCCCGCCATAGTAGTTGATATACACCTGATAGCGCCCGTGAATCGGCGCTGGCATGGCGAAAATCTCTGGACCGTACCCCGTCGTGACATCCATATCCAGTGCACCACTGTTTTTCAGCACCGTGTTACCGTACCAGGCGTGTTCGCCATCAGGCGTAACGACATGGAGATCGAGATCGGTATTATCCGTATCCCACGAGAGAACCAGCCGTAAACGCGCACGAATCGTTCCTGTACCCGGCGTTGAGTAAAACTGCATTTTTTGTCGGCTTTGCCCATCCGGGCTGATGACTTGCACGCTGTTGCTGCCTTCGGTGAAAATATAAGGGCGCGCAAATGAACCATCGGATTCAATTCTCTGCGGCATACTGGCACCGTTGACCACCAGTCGCCCCTGTTGGACTTTGCCCGCCGCCGCATAATTTTTGATTTTGCCACGGATCTGCGCTGAGATATTTTGATCATCGGCCATATTGACGGACGATGCGGGGTAATTAATCGATTGTGAAAAATTGGCATCTTCACCCTCCGCCGGATGCCAGCCTGAGAGCGGCGCATCAATCTCGACTTCCTGCACACCTTCGCCGTGAGCAACAGGCGAAAGCGCCACCAGTAACAACGGAAGAAAAATCTTTCGCATAGCATTAGTCCATTAATAATTGTCGGGTCAGCGTTTCGATATACGTCTCATCCAGCCCGGTGGGATAGCCATCAAAGGCCAGATGCAGATACTCGTGGGTTAAATCAAGCCGCTCCTGAAGCGTAAAGAAATTACGAATAAACAGCCGCTTCTGCTGCCGATCGGTATAGGGGAAACCTGAGACTAAACGGCAGACCGCAAACACGTCTGGTTCGTTGTAACCCGTCTCGCCTTGTAACACACGACGCCACTGCGGCATTTTTTTCGCCAGCCAGGCTTTCGCTTTGGGTAATAACTGGCAGGAAGAGCGTGACGCTCCCCAGCGGCTAAGGCTGTTGTCGGGATAAGCAAAGGCAAGTATCTGGTCGTAACGTTCGCCCTGCCCCGCCTGGGCGGTGGCTTGCCGCCAGGAGAGCGTACCTTCGGTAGCGCGACTGCCGTGATAATGAACTGGATCGCCCGCATAGATGAGATCCTGCGTCCAGGCGGTCATTGTCCGCGCCCCCGTGGTGGCTGGCGAAGCAGAAACACGCTGCGTGGCGCTGCTGTCGGGGATGGTCAGGCAATCGCCTTCCCGATTGGCGTTTTGCTGTAAAAAAGTGCGAATCGCCACGGTCATGGCTTTCGCAGCCTCTGGAGGCGTGCTTTTCGCCTCGCGATCCAGAACTCTGGCAACGTACTCTTCACGATCGAGATGCGACTGCAATTTCAGTTTGCCCTTTTCGCTCAGTAAGGTCGTCTCACCGTGGCTGACAAACGTAATGTGGTTACCATTGGCAAACGTCACACGATAGCGCCCATTGAGCACGCCAGGTTTTACTGCTGTCGCACTCTTTTCCGCTGTGATTTTTTTCAGCGGATAGCGAGCAAACAGATCAACCTGCACACATTGCCCACTGGCAACTTGCGTCGGTACAGGTAAAACCTGATTCAGCGCCGTCGCATAACGGGTCAGTACCGTTTTGCTGGTGCCGCTGCCAGTAACCCACAGCGGTGTACCATCGGTTAACCAGCCGGCAAAGCCCCCCTGACGGATTTCCTGCTTATCATCGGCAAACCAGCTCCAGGTTTTCACTCGTACCCGACTACCGAGCATGGACGCGACACCGATTTTCGCATCGTCCAGCACCACATCCAGTAAGATTTCCTGAGCTTTGTTTTGCGCGGGTAACGTCGCTAATGAATCAAGTAGCGATTTAACCGTTACCGAGGTTTCTGGCTTCAGCGTAGATAGAGACGCTAACCACGCTGGTGCCTGACGCTGTTGCCAGTATTGCCGCCATGCATCCGCGCCAATATGCAGCCGTTGCGGCGCAAAATAGAGTCCGCAGGAACGTACCAGTGCGGTATCACGCGTTATGCTCTCCCCTGCCTGACAACAATAAACCTCTTCCGGGGAGTTGCCGCGACACTGGTAGGGCTGCTCCGGTTGATGGGTATCCTCCAGCCAGGCGTAAACATACAGTTTCCACAAACTCCCTAACGGCGTGGTGAGCGAGTCAGGTAATGTCGAGGCTTTGGTCACGCCTGATGACGACAGCTGATACAGTTGATCGTGCTGCGCACCACGCAGTGCCAGTTGTAACGGCGTCTCCTCCGCAAGCGTTGGCAGAGAAACCAACGCCAATAGCCAGACGATTCTGCGCCAGTTCACTTATTTCACCTGCATCCCGGTCCATTCGCTCCCTGCCGCAACGCTTTGCTGTGCAGGTGCATAGGAACGCACATAACGAGCAGGCGGCAGAACGAATTGCCCTTTTTGCGAGAAGCGCAGCAAATGGCGGAAAGTGACCGTTCCCGTCAGTTCTTTCACCGGCACCATATAGGCCAGCTCGCCCATTTCATTTCGCGCTTTTTCCAGCAATTGCCCCTGCTGTTTCGCGGCGTTGGGTTTATTGACCGAAATGCCCCACGTTGTGCGTTCAACATCGGCTCCCGGCGGCAGCGGTACTTCTACCTGACCGTAGCGCAGAGATGCATCCTGCTCGTTGGTAAGCGTTACCTCATCAAGGTACAGGGCGTCGCTGTCGATCTCATTACCGGTCACCGGCTGCAGAGTAAAGTTCATCTCTTCTTCACCAGGGATAAGCCGATACAACTGGCGTTCAACGGTCACCGGAATGTTACTTTGTTGAGCCGTTTTTGCCGGTTCACGCCAGCGGACCTGTACGTTTTGCGGCGATAATTCGTCACCAAAAGAGAGAATGTCCGGCACGCCCTGACCAACCCAACGCCAGTATTCGCCCCCTCCGGTTAACTTATGTTTGGCCCATGCGCCCGCAGGCGCAGGTAACACAACCGGAGGCATCGTCGCCATATATTTCGCCAGCCAGTTCATGGCCAGTGCGCGTTCAATAGTGGATTGCTCAGCAGTCAAACCACTTAAAATGGCGGCCGCCTGGGTGGTGTCGCCACCGCTATTGAGCAGCACAACCGTGTGCGCCAGCGGCTGGTTGCTGTTCGCTGCCTTATCCCACGCATATTGCTGAACCTGTGGCATCACAGTGGACTTCAACTGCGCTTTTTTCAGCAACGTCATGGTTAAGACGTTTGCCACCGCATCTGCCAGTGGAGATTCCGGTGTATCGAGGATCAGGCTGTCATTGATATCGCTGGTGTCTTCCTCAGAGAAATCTTCAGTTTTAGTTCCGCGCCGGGCGATAGCTTCATCCAACCCTTTCAACAACGTTTTGCACGGCAGATTCATCTCCTGCGCCCACGCCAGCACCAGCGCCCGATGCAATAACGGCATGTTATCTGCCTGCTCGGCATAACTGTCGAGCATATGCTGCCAGTATTCCGGTTGTTGCGTTACGCCGAGCGCCTGGCTGGCCTGCCAGTCGGCGTACCATGCCCATGCCGTAAGGAAGGCGTCACCATTGCCATCTTCACCCCACCAGGTAAAGCGCGCTCCGGGCCCCGCCAGTTGCATCAGCCGCAGACGGTTATCCTGAATCATCTGACGAATGTCGTTAGCGGCGGCACTTTGATGATCGGCAAGCGAACGCCAGGCGAGACTGAGCGGGATCAGACGGCTACCGGTGTTGATCACCCCACCCCACGGTTCATCAACTAACGCGTCGAGGTTATTGCGGAAAATCTCCTGCGGCGTTTCACTACTTTGTATCCGGATATTGCTCGCCTGCCCGGGCAACATCAGAGCGTTATCACCACCGCCGAGCATGACGTTTTTCTGCTGTTCAACGGGCCAGGTGTTATCCACAAAAGACAGCCTGGTGCTAATGCTGTCCTGCACTTGCCCATTTTGTTGCAGCTCTGCGCTTAACAAGCCAGATTGCTGAATGTTCTGCCCCAGCGAAATATAGTTCGCCCCTTTGTGCAGCGTCAGCGTCTGACGCATCTCAGCGCCCGCAAATTTACTCACCAGTTCCACAGGTTCGTTATCCTGCTGACTGAAGATAAACAGCCCTGCCGCCGGTTTATCGCCCAGGCGATAAACCGGCGGCATACTCCACTTCATGTAGAGATTTTTTTCCGAACGCAAATAAGCGCGCCCCTGCCCGACCAGTCCGTCGCCGTTCATCCCTCTGGCGGTAATGCGCCAGCGGGTTAACGAATCAGGCATCAGGAACGTGAAGTACGCTTTGCCTTGTTTATCTGTGGTTAGCGACGGCAACCATGCAGCGGTATCAACTTCTTCGCGTCGTGGGCGTTCCAGCATTTTTACTCGCCGCTCGCTGCGGTTAGTCGCGCCTGGCGCAACCGGCTCGCTGGAGAGCGCCTGGTCGTAGCTGATAAATGACAAGCTGGAACTGGTGCGCACATTGTTACGCCCCAGCGGATAGAAAAATTTGCCGATATTCGGCGCGATTTCCGGTTGCAGTGCGTAGATCATTTCATCGACCACGCCAACCGTTAGCTGCGCGGAAACCGGTTTACCCTTCAGCAAAGAGGTTAATTCAACATTGACCAGTTCACCTGGCTGGTAATGGGTTTTGTCCGTTTTCACCCGAATATCCAGCTGGGGAACGGCAACTTTGATCCCGGCGTTCTGAAAACTGAACTGACCGTTACGGGTATACAGCACCGAAAAAGTGATGTTAGGCGCAAAGGAATTGCTCACCGGTACGCGGGCTTCATACTGGGTATCGTTTAAACGTTGTAGCGTTAGCCAGTTTGCCGGATGCGATAGCAGCGACTGCTGTTCCACGCGATCGCGTTCCAGCGTCAATAACGCTTCATCGATTGGCTCCGGGAAGGTAATCAGCATCTTCGCGGTTTCGCCTGGCTGGTACAGCGTTTTATCCGCCACGATATCTACCGTACCAGTATGCGCCGTGCTGCCCTTACCGCTGACGGCATGGCTTAACCCGGCGAGAATTAAGCCGTCTTTATCGCGTAACGTCAGGTTGTAGTTGCCAGGTTTATCGAAATTGACGGTAAAGGATTTGCCGCCAGACGGTAGATCTCCGCTATGGCTCGTGCGGTCTTCGAGACGCAACCATTCATACGTAACAGGAACCTGTTTTGAAGCTTCCAGCGCGGCATAACGGAAAACAACCGGCTCGCCGCTATTACTGTATTGCGCGGCGGTGCTTAGAGAGTAATGCGCAAGACCGCGTTCAATGAGGATCTCTTTGGTGGTGGTGACACGATATGCCGCGCAATCGCTGGCGGAAACGGTTAACAAATAGCGGCTCGGTTTATCGGCAGCGGGAAGGTTTAATGCTACATTGCCTTTATCGTCCGAAACAGCATCGCTACCTTCCAGCGACACCGGGAAACGTCCGGCATAACGCAAATCGTTACCAACCATCGAAAGTTGCTGAGCGCGCAAACTTAACTGCACGCGGGCATCTTTTACCGGTTCGCCATCCGGATAGAGCAGTTGCAGTTTGCCGCTGACCGCTTCGCCAGTTTTGAAATCTTTTTTATCGAGAGCTAAACCAATCTCGAAATGTGGCTTGATATAGTTGGCAACGCGAAAACTACTGCTGTAGACCTGATTGCGGTAAGCCAGGCGTAACTCATAACCTCCGGCAACGGCATTTTCTGGCAGGCGGAAACTCCCCTGCCCGCCATTGCGCGCATCCAGCGTGACATTGACGGTTTGCAACAGGCTGCCGTTGGCGTCCAGCACCGAGAGTTTTGCCGGGGCGCTGACGATGGGCGATGAATGCATCGGGTCGTGGAACTCGCGCCCCATCACTTTAACATCGACACGATCGCCTGCCCGATACAGCGGGCGGTCGGTAAAGATATACAAGCGGGTGTTGTAGATTTCGCTTTCGTAGAAGAAGTTCTCGGAGACAAAAACGCCGCCTTCAGCATCTTTACCCAGAATGTATGAACGTTCCGGCGATATATGTTGTAACTGCAAGGTGCCACTATCATCAGTCACACCACGTGTCATCACGCCAAGACCGTCAGTCCAGAGAATTTCCGAACCAGGTTTAGCTTCACCCCGTTTTTTGCCAGCGGTCCACACCAGAAGCTCGCTACCTGACACTTTACTAAGCGCCACGGTATCGGAAACAAACACCACCGTTGTCGCCCGATACCCACCTACCATTGCCTCGACGAGGTACAGTCCCGGCTCTTGTTTGCCGAGAGGAATATAGATGTTGCCCGGCTGCGGCGAGATGAAATTGCTGGATGCGCCTTCCAGTTTTACCCCTTGCTGCGGCGCGACCGGTTTTGCCTGCCATAGCGGATAACGGAATTGCTCCACCAGCGGGTATTTTTTCAGCGGTGAAAACTGAGTGTTTTGCACGTAACGGGAAGGTTTAATGATGGCATTGCCGAGCTGTAATTCGGGTAACGCCTGAGTCACATTCTGCCGTGACTGATAAGAAAAAGTACGCTGCATTACGCGACGAGATTTGCCGTACCAGTTATCCCACAGCCAGGTCAGCGTATTGTTCAGCCCGTCGCCCAGATATTGCGGTTGCACCACAATGCGATGCAGGTTTTTCTGCTGGCGCAAAAATGCCATCGGGTCAGGAATACGATACAGGCGAATGTCCACGCCGCCGTACTCTTCCATCTCATAACGCCGATAATCACGCCCCGGCGCTTCCAGCCGCACTTTCGCCTCTTCATTGCTGCTAAAACTGCTGTCAGCGAGCAAAAAGAACATTCCCCCGGCGGGCGGCGCATAGTTACTGGAAGGAAGCGAATCATCAGCATTAGCAATTCCCGTCCCCACAAGAGACAGGCACAGACAGGCCGCTATCGCGCCAGAAAATTTAAACGATAAATGCCAATGAAATTGGGATTGGAATCGTTGGGTATCCATCGGGTGTCCTTCCATGTCATAAGTTGTTGCAGACTGACTGCGCGCATTCCGTTGTCAGTTTTCGTGGCGCTTCCGGTGTGGTAAATGATGTAACGCCCCATCCAGACCATTAAGTGCTGAGCATCGCCCTGATCGAAAAAAACCATATCGCCAGGCAGCGCCTGGTTTATGTCCTGGCCAATAAAACGGCTGTTGTACTGAATCAAATTAATTGCGGTCACATAGGGGCCTGTTTTCCCGTTCCCCTGGTTCCAGTTTTGCGCCAGTTGACGCTGTTCAGGTGTTAGCGTCATTTCAGGCGGCAAATACTGATTCGATAAACCGTTACTTTTTAGCCATTTGCTGTCGTGAACTTTCAGCGCCTCGTTCGCCGCAAAGCGCACCAGGCCCGCACAATCCTGCTGATACCAGCGTGGACTTGGCCCCTGACGGAGTTGTTCCTGAGCAACACGCACAAACCAGGCACGAAACAGCCCCGACTGTTCGACATTCAGCATTTCACCCTGAGCGCAAAAACAACACAGCCAGCAGATCAGCGCCAGAAGTCCGCGCCTCATAACGGCTGCCAGTTGACAGGTAGCCACTGCCAGGCGACGCCCGGTTTCATCTGATCCAGTTTCATCACATAACGCGGTTGTTGAGATAGAGCGTCCAGTTTCGGCATTAATAAAGTTTGCGCTGCGTTATAAAAAACCGGTTCGAGATTCTTCGGCAGACTGGTCAGCGTTTCGTTACGCAGCAGTTTCGCCACACCTTGTGGATTGATATAGACCGGAACGATGCCGTCATTGGGTATCACATCCACCATTGCCGGGCGAGTTTTATTCAGTGTTTGCAGCGCGTTATTAACCAGCGTGTCATCGAGGGAGAAAAGCAGCGTTTTGTTTTGCATCGCCAGCGACACGCGGAAAAAATAATCCGACATTAATTGATCTGGTTGCACCGCCTGCGCTTTCGGATACTGACCATATCGGGAACTCACTTCGCGACGCCAGATTTGCGCTTCGCCCTGCTGTGTCTGGGTTACCGGCAATATACCTTCTGGCGCTTTGCTTTCGTGCGCACCAATATTTTGCGTAAACAGTTTCCCTGGCAGTTGCGCCTGTTCGGCTGAGCCATCAAACTGACCAACAAATAGCGGGGTTTGCAATTTTGAGTCTTCGTACCAGCACATCCCGGCAGCACCGTCTAACGCTCCATTCAGCTTGATGTTTTCCTGGCTGATGTGCGTAAGCATCTCTTCGGCAATACCGTGCGAATACGGCACCGCCACACAGAAGCTGGCTCCGGCAGGCATACTGTGCCACACGGGCGTGAAATCGAAACTGGCATCTACGCTTGCAGATTCATCATTTAACGCCAGAAAGCTATGCCAGCCGTCGTTGCTCATTTCGAAGCGCACGCCAGCAAAAGAAGGCATTAATCGCTGGTAGCCAAAACCCAGCAAATTTGCGCTAACCACGATGCGCTGGCGTACTGGCGTTTTTTCGGCAGTACGCTCTTTCAGGCCAAAGCTGGCTTGCCAGCGTTTTTTACCGCTCAACAAATCACTTGCGATCGCCGTGGCTTCGGTATCCTGCTGGTCATCTTTAAACAGCATATCCGTGCTGGAAAACACCAACATCTTGTCCTGATAAGTCGCAAACATCAGGGCGTTATTGCCGTTATAGCGCAACTGATAAACAGGAATGGTTTCGTTATTTAGCTTGATGCTACTGATTTCCGTCTTGCTTAACTGGCTATCGCTGGTGACAGCAAACAGTAATGGCTCCAGCAATTTGCTTAAGCCGCTGCGCTGGATCAGCACCATATAATGTGAAAGATGGCCTTGTTTATCGTGCCATAACGCCGCCTGCGCAGGCTGGTCTAATAACGAGGAAAATAACTTATCTTTCAGCGTGAGATCGTGCTCATAGACAATGCGGCGAATGCTGCCTTCAATGCCCAGACGGTCGGCATGGTTCTGATAATAAAAAACGAAATCTTCGCTCAGGACATCATGAAGAAAAGGAATGGTAAGGAGATCTTTGGGAAGCTGGCTTAGAGAGTCGCTGTCGAGAAAGAGGTCCGGCTCATTGAGATCGATTTGCAGATTGTTGTGCACCACCAGCGGCGACAACGTTTTTTCTGGCTCATTGCCAGCATATTGCAATGCCCAGACGCCAGCGGAAAGCAGTGCTATTGCACCAAAACCTACAAGGCCATAAAACCGCCAGCCTTTCGCCTTTTTTTCACCACTCATTGCCACATTCCTTGTGTAAAGCCAGCCATTTTTTATGGGCGATGCACAACTTTATCGCGCCCTAATACGACAAAAGCCCAGACTTTACAGCCTGGACTTTTCAATTCAAAAAAGGGAGATGGCTCCCTTTTGGCATGAAGAAATGAAATTATTCTTCTTCTGGCTCATCGTCAACGTCCACTTCCGGAGCGATTTCATCGTCCCCTTCCGCAGCACTGCCGTCGATGGTATCCAGATCTTCCTCGTCAACCGGTTCAGCAACACGTTGCAGACCCACTACGTTTTCATCTTCCGCAGTACGGATGAGGATCACGCCCTGGGTATTACGACCCACGATGCTGATTTCCGAAACGCGGGTACGTACCAGCGTACCGGCATCGGTGATCATCATGATCTGGTCGCAGTCATCAACCTGTACCGCACCAACCACTAAACCGTTACGTTCAGTCACTTTGATGGAGATAACCCCTTTCGTCGCACGCGACTTGGTTGGGTATTCCGCCACTGCGGTACGTTTACCGTAACCGTTTTGTGTTGCAGTAAGGATTGCGCCATCGCCACGCGGTACGATCAGAGACACGACTTTATCGCCTTCACCTAAACGAATACCGCGAACACCAGTGGTGTTGCAGCCCATCGCACGGACAGAAGACTCTTTAAAGCGCACCACTTTACCTTCGGCAGAGAACAGCATTACTTCGTCTTCGCCGCTGGTCAGGTCAACGCCGATCAGCTCATCGCCTTCAACCAGTTTGATCGCCACTTTACCGGCGGTACGCAGACGGTTGAATTCGGTGAGGACGGTTTTCTTCACAGTACCGTTAGCGGTGGCCATGAAGACTTTCACGCCTTCTTCAAACTCGGTCACTGGCAGGATCGCGGTGATACGCTCGTCCTGTTCCAGCGGCAGCAGGTTGACGATCGGACGACCACGTGCACCACGAGAGGCTTCCGGCAACTGATAGACTTTCATCGAATAGACGCGACCACGGCTGGAGAAGCACAGGATATGATCGTGGGTGTTCGCCACCAGCAACCTGTCGATAAAATCTTCTTCTTTAATACGTGCGGCAGATTTACCTTTCCCGCCACGACGCTGCGCTTCGTATTCCGAAAGCGGCTGATACTTAACGTAGCCCTGGTGAGAGAGCGTCACGACCACATCTTCCTGGGTGATCAGATCTTCCAGGTTGATGTCTGCGCTGTTGGCAGTGATTTCAGTACGACGTTTGTCACCGAACTGTTCACGAACCAGTTCCAGCTCTTCGCGGATCACTTCCATCAGACGATCGGCGCTACCAAGGATACGCAACAGTTCCGCGATCTGATCCAGCAGCTCTTTGTATTCGTCGAGCAGTTTTTCGTGCTCAAGGCCGGTCAGTTTCTGCAGACGCAGATCCAGAATCGCCTGAGCTTGCTGTTCGGTCAGGTAGTACAGACCGTCACGCACGCCGAACTCTGGCTCCAGCCATTCCGGACGCGCAGCATCGTCACCAGCACGTTCCAGCATCGCGGCAACGTTGCCCAGCTGCCACGGATTAGCAACCAGCGCGGTTTTCGCTTCTGCAGGCGTCGGCGCATGACGGATCAGTTCGATGATCGGGTCGATGTTCGCCAGTGCTACGGCTAATGCTTCAAGGATATGAGCACGATCGCGAGCTTTACGCAGTTCGAAAATAGTACGACGGGTCACCACTTCACGGCGGTGACGAACAAACGCCGCGATGATGTCTTTCAGGTTCATGATCTTCGGCTGACCATGGTGCAATGCCACCATGTTGATACCGAAAGAAACCTGCAACTGGGTCTGGGAGTAGAGGTTGTTGAGCACAACTTCACCGACCGCATCGCGTTTCACTTCAATCACGATGCGCATACCGTCTTTGTCAGACTCGTCACGCAGCGCGCTGATGCCTTCCACGCGTTTTTCTTTTACCAGTTCCGCAATCTTCTCGATCAGGCGCGCTTTGTTTACCTGATACGGAATTTCGTGGACGATAATAGTTTCACGCCCGGTTTTGGCGTCAACTTCCACTTCTGCACGGGCGCGGATATACACCTTGCCACGACCGGTACGGTAAGCTTCTTCGATACCACGACGACCGTTGATGATTGCCGCCGTCGGGAAGTCCGGCCCCGGGATGTGTTCCATCAGCCCTTCAATGCTGATGTCTTCATCATCGATATACGCCAGACAACCATTGATGACTTCCGTCAGGTTGTGTGGCGGGATGTTGGTTGCCATACCTACGGCGATACCGGAAGAACCGTTCACCAGCAGGTTAGGAATTTTGGTCGGCATGACGTCCGGAATTTTTTCCGTGCCGTCATAGTTATCAACAAAATCGACCGTCTCTTTTTCGAGATCGGCCATCAGTTCATGGGCAATTTTCGCCAGACGGATTTCCGTATAACGCATTGCCGCCGCAGAGTCGCCGTCGATGGAACCGAAGTTACCCTGACCGTCTACCAGCATGTAACGCAGCGAGAATGGCTGCGCCATACGGACGATCGTGTCATAAACCGCCGAGTCACCATGGGGATGGTATTTACCGATTACGTCACCAACGACACGGGCAGATTTTTTATAGGCTTTGTTCCAGTCATTGCCTAGTACGTTCATGGCGTAAAGTACGCGACGGTGTACCGGCTTCAGGCCATCTCGGACATCTGGCAGCGCACGGCCAACAATGACCGACATCGCATAATCCAGATAGGAGCTTTTCAGCTCTTCCTCAATGTTGACCGGTGTAATTTCTCTCGCAAGGTCGCTCATCTAACCGCTATCCCTCTACTGTATCCCGGATTCAAAGGTCGCAAATTATAACACAGCCGCACAGATTGAGGTAAACCTATACGCTTTATTCACCTGCAATGCCTGATATACTCGATTGTCTTGCCAATTACGGAGTAGAAGTGCCAATGAATGCCGAAAAATCGCCGGTAAACCATAACGTAGACCACGAAGAGATCGCTAAATTTGAAGCCGTCGCCTCCCGCTGGTGGGATCTTGAAGGTGAGTTCAAACCGCTGCACCGCATTAACCCGCTGCGTCTGGGCTATATTGCCGAGCGTGCTGGCGGTTTATTTGGCAAAAAGGTGCTCGATGTCGGTTGCGGCGGCGGCATTCTGGCTGAGAGTATGGCGCGAGAAGGCGCGACGGTAACCGGCCTGGATATGGGCTTTGAACCACTACAGGTTGCAAAGCTACACGCGCTGGAAAGCGGTATTCAGGTGGAGTACGTGCAGGAGACCGTTGAAGAACACGCGGCAAAACATGCCGGGCAGTACGATGTTGTGACCTGCATGGAGATGCTGGAGCACGTCCCCGATCCACAGTCAGTAGTCAGAGCCTGTGCGCAACTGGTAAAACCGGGCGGCGATGTCTTTTTCTCTACGCTTAACCGTAACGGTAAGTCATGGCTGATGGCGGTGGTCGGTGCAGAATATATTTTGCGCATGGTGCCTAAAGGTACGCATGATGTGAAGAAATTTATTAAACCGGCAGAACTGCTGGGCTGGGTGGATCAGACCAGTTTAAAAGAGCGTCATATGACCGGGCTGCATTACAACCCGATCACTAATTCCTTTAAACTCGGCCCCGGCGTGGATGTGAACTATATGCTGCACACGCAGAATAAGTGAGATTGTTGACCGGATTCATCCGGCAACCGTACCAATGCCTGATGCGACGCTTGCCGCGTCTTATCAGGCCTACAAATGCCCCCCGTAGGTCGGATAAGGCGTTTACGCCGCATCCGGCAACGATGCCGGGCGGACAACAATTACCATTTCACCGTCATCGACAAAAATCCTGCCGTCTGGGCAAAATCATCACTTCCCTTCTGCCATGCGACACTGCCGCGCAGGGAAACTCGCTGGCTAATATTGCCAGTTATCCCCACTTTTATTTCACCACGCTGCTTCGCCGTATCGTCGCTGATATTGCTGCCATCTTCTTCAATTTCCGCCGAATTGGGATCGTGATAATAATTCAAATCCAGGGTTGGCGTGATATAGAAAGTATTACGCCATTCGCTATGTATCCCGACACGCGTCAGAATATCATCACCCTGCGATTGCGACACCCGCGCACGGTTAGCGGCGGTAAAGTCATCCTGCAGCACGCCCTGATAAATCACCTGCGCCTGCGGTTCAATCACCACACCACGCTCCGGTAACCACTGATACCCCGCCTCCAGCGAGGCGATAATTCCCGACGAGTGGTAATGATCCGTGCCGTCGCCTTGTTCGGAAACATCATTGCTAAACCACGAATATTGCAGCCAGCTATCCAGCCACGCCCCCTGCTGCTGACTACCATGCTGAAACCAGCTCGAAGTCAGCCCAACGGCATAACCGTGGTTCTGGTTATCGGCGCGAGTTCCGGTCATATTCGAGCGGCTGTCGCCCTGGTTATCGCTGTAGCCACCTACAATCCCAAGCATCCACTCGCCATCATCGCCCCAGCGCCCCCTAAACAGGTCACCGCT
This sequence comes from Escherichia sp. MOD1-EC6475, assembly GCF_003046645.1. Classification (NCBI taxonomy): domain Bacteria; kingdom Pseudomonadati; phylum Pseudomonadota; class Gammaproteobacteria; order Enterobacterales; family Enterobacteriaceae; genus Escherichia; species Escherichia sp. MOD1-EC6475. Next base: position 50,635 of record NZ_PZKQ01000021.1, read on the forward strand.
AAGCTGCACCGTAGAAGTGTCTTCATGCTGAGCCAGTTGCCCTGCCGCCGTGTAATGATAACGTCCGCCGATAACACGTAAATTCAGCGTCTGACCATTGCCACCCGCATGATCGCGTCGCTCCATCACAAACGCCTGGTTTGCTGCCCGCAGGTTATTGAGATAACCGCCAACTTTGGCATTCAGCACCGGCTGGTAAGCGGGGATTGGATCGGGTGTTGGGTCAGGATCGGGTGTTGGGTCCGGGTCTGGATCAGGTGGCGATGGCGGCGTTACTTCTTGCGATCGCAGATACCAGTCGTTGTTATCTTCCACCAGCGTGTAGTCATACGCTCCCATGTTGACGTAGCCACTGCCTGCCAGACTGAACTGCGCATTGTTTTGAAACTGCGTGGGATCAGCTGCGAAATCAACCACTTTAATGCCTGTAGATGTCGGCTCACCAATCCCTGTAATGGGGTTAACCACAACCGTGGTATTGCCAGCAGTATTACCGTTCAACACCAACTGGTCGCTTGCTGAGTCATCGCCGTTTAATTCGCTGTCGAGCAGTAACGTACCGCCGCCGGTGTAATCACCGTTTACCGTCAGCGTATCGCCAACGACGCCATTTTGCAGGCTAACCGCACCGGACGTATTGGTTAGATCACCATTAACCGTCACGTCGGCAAGATAGGTCAGGTTGTCAGTTTCAAGGTTGGTATTAAGCTCACCTGTCAACGTCACGCCATCGGTGGCATTCACCAGCGTCCCATCGCCGTTAAACAGTGAGGCATTAAGGACGACAGAAGTATCCTGCCCGGTCAGGCGCAAAACCGTACCATCGCTGATGTCGATAGTGCCGCTGGAAGTAGCATCAATTGACTGAATATCCTGATCCGCGCCAGTAACGAACGTTGCCCCATCACCGACCCACAGTGACGAAGCATAAGGAAGGATATCCGCAACATCACCTTTCAGGGTGCCTTCTTCGACACGTACCGCCGACTGCGTTGTACCGCTGGCGGTCAGTTCCAGCGTTCCTGCACCGGTTTTCGTCAGTGTGGTTCCCGCGTCCTGCTGCTGTCCACTGCTGTCGGCGATCAATGCGCCCCACTGCGTCACAGCACCATCGTCAACCACAATTTCGCCATCAGCGCGCATTTCGATATCACGCCCAAGACCAGCCATCGCAGAGCGAGTATCGACATCAGCCGTAATCTCCATCGCACTATCTTGTTGATTATCAGTGAAGATAACCTGGCGGTTATAGTGAGTATCACCAAGCTGAGAATTGTTGCTCACCACCAGCGTGCCGGAAGCGATTTGTGTTGTGCCGAGGTATTGATTGTCATTCGCCAGGCTTACCTGTCCATCGCCTGCATCTACCACTACATAGACGCCTTTTTTCCCGTCATCGCCAATATGCAAATCCTCACCACCATAAAGATCGACAACGTCCTGCTGACCAATTACCGTACCGCCACTGCCACTGATTTCCAGCCCATCGTTCTCTGACATACCGCTCTGCCAGGTGGTGAAATCGGAGAGATCTAATACGCCACCGTTTAACACAATTGACTGCGGATCGTCCTGCATCGCCGCCAGATCCGCCGCGTTTCCCGCCAGCGAGAGAATTGCGCCATCTTCTACCACGACATCGCCGGTCAGTGCCATCGACTGCGCCCCCGCCAGCACATAGCTACCATTTTCGGCAATGGTCAGTTGTCCTTCACCTTCAATAGTTCCGCTAAACCCGCCGGCATTTACAGTCACGTTACCGCCAGCATCAATATTTAAAGTGCCATTCTGAAAACCCGTCAGTGAATGAACAAAAGTCTGCTGTGTTGCGCCAACGTTAAGTTCTGCCTGATCATCCCGATGACTGATACTGCCGACCATCAGGCCATAGCAATTTTGTGGATTACTCTGGCAACGATCATCGCCAACATTCATCAGCGAATTGCTACGCCCCAGCGTCACTTCACCGTTTTCAACCCGCATCTCACCGGTAAAATTATTATTATCCGCATTAAGCACCAGTTCGCCTGCGCCGGTTTTGCTGATACTTCCGGTTCCGGCAATGGAATCGAGCGCACCATCGTTGCTCAGGTCACCAATAATCAACGTTTTATTACCAGCGATATCAAACCTGACCTGACTTGAATCGATGTACATAAAGCCGCCCGCCGACGCAGATGGCACATCGCCATATCCTGTGGCACTGTTGTTCTCATCCACCAAAACGCCACCGTTATAGCTGTAGCCGGCATCAACCGAAATATCAATAAGATAGGGAGAGTTCGCACTACTGCTATAAATTGCACCACCGTAGCCTTCAGCAATATTATCTGTAAACGTGGTGTTATTAATTATTGTGAACTCTGATGGGTGAATGTTTTCCGTATTATTATCGGTGATATCGATAGCGCCACCATCGCCATCACTGTAACTTGTTGATGTATATGCCCGATTATTATTAAAAATCGTGTTATTTAAGTAAATATTATTATTAATCGAATAAATTGCGCCACCTTTGCCATCGTTAGCAATATTACCTGTAAATACAGCATTGGTAACGCTAAGATCAATATCACCAGCGTCATTTGTACCCGCAGAATAGATTGCCCCGCCATATCCTCCGGCCACATTACTGTCGAAGATAACCTGAGTAAGATTCAGCGTTGAGTTTTCTTTCGCAAAAATAGCACCTCCATTATTATATTCACCACTCACGGTATTATTTTCGAACAGAGTCATACCTGTTCCACCTTGTGCTGACAATATGAAATCAGCTCCTTGTTGTAAAAATACCGCCCCGCCACTGGCATCATTTGCCATAGAGGAAAAAATAAGCCATTGCCCGTCAGCAACACTCCAGGTCTGCATACTACCTGAAAGGCTCTGGCGACTGGCCAGGCAACTGGTAGAAACATTAACCCCCTGACATGAAGCCAGAATCTGCGACGCCGCGTTTGCACGCGTAAACACGCAAGCAACGACAGCCGGGAAAATTAACAGATACCCTTTCCTGATAAAAATAATCCATTTTTTATTCATGATCTGACAGCCTGTGAGAAATAACACGCTATCATTAAAAGGCATATTACGATTGTAGATAATAACCAATTGTAAACAAGAAATTTTTAAAATAATCGAACCAGAAATAATATTTACAGAAAGGTATTAATTATTTCTTTCAAAGTTTACTTGATTATTAAACAATGATAATTAAAACATATTAAACTGATTAATTCATTTCTTGTTTACCTGGAATAATCAATATCGCAAACTTTAATTTTACATCTACTGATTAAAAAATATCTGTTTCGTGAACGCCCCCCCTTTACATTTGCTCACATCATAAACATAACAATAAGTGTCGACATGATATGAGTTTGTGATGGTATCAATTTTCGCCACATCTGACATAAGCGCAATAAATAACCTGGATCAATAATTATCTTAAATTGAACGTTCAAGAAATCGCCGAACGGTTATTTTTAACAATTTTTTCTCTTCCCATTGACTTTCCCGAACACCTTGTCTGACCTAAGGTGCGTGGAAGTCACCTTTTCCGTTGCGAGTTATCCACAAAGTTATGCACTTGCAAGAGGGCCATTTTCACACTATCTTGCAGTGAATCCCAAACATACCCCCTATATATAGTGTTCATTGCGACTTTTCTCACTACAGGTAGTCAAAGCGACACTATTGCGGAAAGTATTCCCAAAACAGGTACTACATACATGAATCAGAATCTGCTGGTGACAAAGCGCAACGGTAGCACAGAGCGCATCAATCTCGACAAAATCCATCGTGTTCTGGATTGGGCGGCAGAAGGACTGCATAACGTTTCGATTTCCCAGGTCGAACTGCGCTCCCACATTCAGTTTTATGACGGTATCAAGACTTCTGACATCCACGAAACCATTATCAAGGCTGCCGCAGACCTGATCTCCCGTGAAGCACCGGATTATCAGTACCTCGCCGCGCGCCTGGCAATTTTCCACCTGCGTAAAAAAGCCTACGGTCAGTTTGAGCCGCCTGCGCTGTATGACCATGTGAAGAAAATGGTCGAAATGGGCAAATACGATAATCATCTGCTGGAAGACTACACGGAAGAAGAGTTCAAGCAGATGGACACGTTTATCGATCACGACCGTGATATGACCTTCTCTTACGCTGCCGTTAAGCAACTGGAAGGGAAATATCTGGTACAGAACCGCGTGACCGGCGAAATCTACGAGAGCGCCCAGTTCCTCTATATTCTGGTTGCTGCCTGCCTGTTCTCAAACTACCCGCGTGAAACGCGTCTGCAATACGTGAAGCGTTTTTACGACGCGGTTTCCACATTTAAAATTTCGCTGCCGACGCCAATCATGTCCGGCGTGCGTACCCCGACTCGTCAGTTCAGCTCCTGCGTACTGATTGAGTGCGGTGACAGCCTGGATTCCATCAATGCGACCTCCAGCGCGATTGTAAAATACGTCTCCCAGCGTGCCGGTATCGGTATCAACGCCGGGCGTATTCGTGCGCTGGGTAGCCCGATTCGCGGTGGCGAAGCGTTCCACACCGGTTGTATTCCGTTCTACAAGCATTTCCAGACCGCTGTGAAATCCTGCTCCCAGGGCGGTGTGCGCGGTGGTGCAGCAACGCTGTTCTACCCAATTTGGCATCTGGAAGTAGAAAGCCTGCTGGTGCTGAAAAACAACCGTGGGGTTGAAGGCAACCGCGTGCGTCATATGGACTACGGGGTACAAATCAACAAACTGATGTATACCCGCCTGCTGAAAGGTGAAGATATCACCCTGTTCAGCCCGTCCGATGTGCCAGGGTTATACGACGCGTTCTTCGCCGATCAGGAAGAATTTGAGCGCCTGTACACCAAATATGAAAAAGACGACAGCATCCGCAAACAGCGTGTGAAAGCCGTTGAGCTGTTCTCGCTGATGATGCAGGAACGTGCGTCTACCGGTCGTATCTATATTCAGAACGTTGACCACTGCAACACCCACAGCCCGTTTGATCCGGCTATTGCGCCAGTGCGCCAGTCTAACCTGTGCCTGGAAATCGCCCTGCCGACCAAACCGCTGAATGACGTCAACGACGAAAACGGTGAAATCGCGTTGTGTACGCTGTCTGCTTTCAACCTGGGCGCAATTAATAGCCTGGATGAACTGGAAGAGCTGGCGATTCTGGCGGTGCGCGCACTCGACGCGCTGCTGGATTATCAGGATTACCCGATCCCGGCAGCCAAACGCGGAGCGATGGGTCGTCGCACGCTGGGTATTGGTGTGATCAACTTCGCTTACTATCTGGCTAAGCACGGTAAACGCTACTCCGACGGCAGTGCCAACAACCTGACGCATAAAACCTTCGAAGCTATTCAATATTACCTGCTGAAAGCGTCTAACGAGCTGGCGAAAGAGCAAGGCGCGTGCCCGTGGTTTAACGAAACCACTTACGCGAAAGGTATCCTGCCGATCGATACCTACAAGAAAGATCTGGATGCTATCACCAATGAACCGCTGCATTACGACTGGGAAGCGTTGCGTGAGTCAATCAAAACGCACGGCCTGCGTAACTCCACGCTTTCTGCTCTGATGCCGTCCGAGACCTCTTCGCAGATCTCTAACGCCACTAACGGTATTGAACCGCCGCGCGGTTACGTCAGCATCAAAGCGTCGAAAGACGGTATTCTGCGCCAGGTGGTGCCGGACTACGAGCACCTGCACGACGCCTATGAGCTGCTGTGGGAAATGCCGGGTAACGATGGTTACCTGCAACTGGTGGGTATCATGCAGAAATTTATCGATCAGTCGATCTCTGCTAACACCAACTATGATCCGTCACGCTTCCCGTCAGGAAAAGTGCCGATGCAGCAGTTGCTGAAAGACCTGCTCACCGCCTACAAATTCGGGGTCAAAACGCTGTATTATCAGAACACCCGTGATGGCGCTGAAGACGCGCAGGACGATCTGGTGCCGTCAATCCAGGACGATGGCTGCGAAAGCGGCGCATGTAAGATCTGATAATCCCCCAGCCTTTGCACCAAACCGTCCCCTCTCCCCTTGCGGGAGAGGGTTAGGGTGAGGGGTAATAAAACCACAGGACACATTCATGGCATATACCACCTTTTCACAGACGAAGAATGATCAGCTCAAAGAACCCATGTTCTTTGGTCAGCCGGTCAACGTGGCTCGCTACGATCAGCAAAAATATGAAATCTTCGAAAAATTGATCGAAAAGCAGCTCTCTTTCTTCTGGCGTCCAGAAGAAGTTGACGTCTCCCGCGACCGTATCGATTATCAGGCGCTGCCGGAGCACGAAAAACACATCTTTATCAGCAATCTAAAGTACCAGACGCTACTGGACTCCATTCAGGGTCGTAGCCCGAACGTGGCGCTGCTGCCGCTGATTTCCATTCCCGAACTGGAAACCTGGGTAGAAACCTGGGCGTTTTCGGAAACTATTCACTCCCGCTCCTACACGCACATCATTCGTAATATCGTTAACGATCCGTCTGTTGTGTTTGATGATATCGTCACCAACGAGCAGATCCAGAAACGCGCAGAAGGGATTTCAGCTTACTACGACGAACTGATCGAAATGACCAGTTACTGGCATCTGCTGGGCGAAGGCCCCCATACCGTCAACGGCAAAACCGTGACCGTTAGCCTGCGCGAGCTGAAGAAAAAACTTTATCTCTGCCTGATGAGCGTTAACGCGCTGGAAGCGATCCGCTTCTACGTCAGCTTCGCCTGCTCTTTCGCGTTCGCTGAACGTGAGCTGATGGAGGGCAACGCCAAAATTATTCGCCTGATTGCCCGTGACGAAGCCCTGCACCTGACTGGTACTCAGCATATGCTGAATCTGTTGCGCAGCGGCGCGGACGATCCTGAGATGGCGGAAATTGCCGAAGAGTGTAAGCAGGAGTGCTATGACCTGTTTGTCCAGGCGGCACAGCAGGAGAAAGACTGGGCGGATTATCTGTTCCGTGACGGTTCGATGATTGGTCTGAATAAAGACATTCTCTGCCAGTACGTCGAGTACATCACCAATATCCGTATGCAGGCGGTTGGTTTAGATTTGCCGTTCCAGACGCGCTCCAACCCAATCCCGTGGATCAACACCTGGCTGGTGTCTGATAACGTACAGGTTGCTCCGCAGGAAGTGGAAGTCAGTTCTTATCTGGTCGGACAGATTGACTCGGAAGTAGACACCGACGATTTGAGTAACTTCCAACTCTGATGGCTCGCGTTACCCTGCGCATCACTGGCACACAACTGCTGTGCCAGGATGAACACCCTTCTCTTCTGGCGGCGCTGGAATCCCACAATGTGGCGGTTGAGTATCAGTGCCGCGAAGGCTACTGCGGCTCCTGTCGCACGCGCCTTGTCGCAGGCCAGGTGGACTGGATTGCCGAACCGTTAGCCTTTATTCAACCTGGGGAAATTTTGCCCTGTTGTTGCCGGGCAAAAGGTGATATTGAAATCGAGATGTGATCGGGTACTAGCGCCAGATGCGACGCTTACGCGTCTTATCTGGTCTACAACAATTACATGGCAGAATAATACGCTTTCACCTGCTCCCAGTCCGCTTTGGGGATCGGCTCCAGATATTTCTCCAACTGGCGGAAGTCATGATGAATAGCCTTATGGCGACGCAGACGACGGCGACTTTTCTCCAGATCAAGAAAACCTGCTTCTGCCTTACCTTCTGTTTTCACATAGATATGGCGAACATAACAGCAACCATGCTGACGATTAACGCTATGCATCTTTTTAAATGCCAGCGCCACCGCTTTCAACATTGCTTGCCGTACATCGTCGGAATAAGGCGTTACTGCGTGTTGTGAATACCAGTCAGCAATGCTGACAAACCCCGCCATATCTTCAGTCACCAGCAACGCGCGCCATTCACCCTCAATTTTCACCGCTTCACCAAAAATGATGTTCGGCACAATCACACCGGCGCGCTTCAGATCTTTTATTACAGCTATCTCCCGAACAATCGTCGGACGCCCAAACGGATAGCGGATAGAATAAAACAAGTGGTGAGTCATGCGCTTCACATACAACTTTTTGCCGTTGTGCTCGACGCATTGCACCCCGCTCATACCGTTGCGGCGGTAATTCGGCTCCTCAACCCAGTCACCTTCTGTAGCCCACCAATGATTGAACTCATCGTGTTTTGCTGAAACTGCCATACCCTGTCGCCTGTCTTTATTGTTAACGACAATGACTATAGGTGTTTACCTTAAGAAAAACTTAATAAAAAGTGTTTCTTACTGGATTTCTTTTGCCGGGAACAAGTCATCCCGCTCTAAAGAACAGCAAGTAAGGATAACCAACAGACTTTATGAAGAATTAAATATGTCCGCTATTTTACTATGACGTAGATGAGGCTTTGAATGAAGAGATATACCGGATGGCACTTACGTACCATCCGGCACTGAATTTACTCTTTATTGAGGAAATTTACTGCTTTATCCGGGAAGTCCGTAAACAGCCCATTAACACCTGCTTTGTTATACAGGGCGTCATACAGTTGATTCACATCGGTCGTATATGCCGGCAGTTTATCCGACCGCACGGTATAAGGATGCACTACCAGCTTATTCTGCTGTGCATCTTTCACCATTCCAGTAAGTTTAATATTGCCCGGCTGCGATGTCTCATCAATGACCATATGGTAATCGGGGCCAATGCCGTCAGCATATTCCGCCACCTGCTTCATGGCGCCCGGCTTAAACATCCAGTCATAGCTGTAATTTACCCAGGTTCCGTCCGGCTGTTTCTGCTGAGTTTCATTCCAGTCAGTATAAGCAATCAACTGAACCAGATTGAGATCCATGCCCATTTTCGGTTCCAGCTCATTTTTAATGCGTTTCAGCTCATCAGCATCAAAGCATTGCAAATAAACTTTGTCCCCTTTGCTGGTGTAACCATATTTTTTCAGCACTTCCAGAGTTTTAGCCGCTATATCTTTCCCTTCCTGGTGATGGAACCACGGCGCTTTAATCTCCGGGTAGATGCCGATGTTTTTCCCGGTCGAATGGTTTAACCCCTGAACAAATTCAATCTCTTCTTCGAAAGTATGCACCCGGAAGTCAGATTTACCCATCGGGAAGCGTCCAGGGAAAGTCTGCACTTTCTTACCGTTTTCAATATCGAAGCCTTCGGTAAATTTCAGTGATTTAATTTCATCCAGCGTGAAATCTATCGCGTAGTAACGACCGTCTTTGCGTGCCCTGTCCGGGAAACGATCAGCAACATCAGTAACGCGATCAAGATAGTGATCATGCAGGACGACCAGATGGTCGTCTTTGGTCATTACCAAATCCTGCTCCAGATAGTCAGCCCCCTGTGCATACGCCATCGCTTTTGCTGGCAGCGTATGCTCCGGCAAATAACCACTGGCGCCGCGATGGGCTATTACAATTTTCTCGCTGTTGTCTGCCGCCATTGCACTGCTTCCCATGATCATTCCACTCATCATGATCGCCATGCTAAGGTTTTTCAGCGTCAATTTCATACCATTAGCCTCCGTTGCGTTTTTGCTGTAATTCCTGATGGCGACGTTTTTCGCCAATCATCACGACAATTAACAAGATAACTGCCAGAATGCTGCCGCCAATCATTACCATAAAGCCGCCATCCCAGCCGAAGAAATCCACGGTGTAGCCAACAATCGCACTCGCCGCTACAGAACCGCCCAGATAACCAAACAGTCCGGTAAAGCCTGCCGCCGTACCTGCCGCTTTTTTCGGTGCCAGTTCCAGCGCGTGCAGACCGATCAGCATGACAGGGCCATAAATCAGGAAGCCGATGACAATCATACAAATCATATCTACGGTCGGGTTGCCCGCCGGGTTCATCCAGTAAACGATAGTGGCAATGGTCACCAGAGTCATAAAGAAGACGCCGGTTGCGCCACGGTTACCACGGAAGACTTTATCCGACATCCAGCCGCACAAAAGGGTGCCCGGAATGCCCGCGTACTCATAAAGGAAGTAGGCCCAGGAAGATTTATCCAGCGCGAAGTGTTTCACCTCTTTCAGGTAGGTTGGCGACCAGTCGAGGATGCCGTAGCGCAGCAGGTAAACGAACACGTTAGCGATAGCGATATACCACAGCAGTTTGTTCGGCAGCACGTACTGCATGAAAATCTGCTTCGCGGTCAGCTCCTGTTCCGCTTTTTCGTTATAGTCGTCCGGATAGTCATTTTTGTACTCTTCGATCGGCGGCAGACCACAGGATTGCGGGGTATCGCGCATCATGGCAAAAGCGAAAAGCGCCACCAGAATGGCACAGAAAGCCGGCATATAAAGCGCCGCGTGCCAGTCATTGAACCAGGCCATCCCCAGCAAGAACAACAGCGGCGGAATACCACCACCAACGTTATGCGCACAGTTCCACACCGACACAATGCCGCCACGTTCTTTCTGTGACCACCAGTGCACCATGGTACGACCACACGGCGGCCATCCCATCCCCTGGAACCAGCCGCAGAGGAACAACAGCACGAACATCACCGCAATACTGGAAGTCGCCCACGGCACAAATCCCATAAACAGCATCACTGCCGCAGCAAGAATCAAACCAGCTGGCAGGAAAACGCGCGGATTCGAGCGATCCGATACCGAACCCATGATGAATTTCGAAAATCCATAGGCGATTGAGATCCCTGAAAGCGCAAAACCTAAATCACCACGCGAGAATCCCTGCTCCACCAGATAGGGCATAGCGAGAGCAAAGTTCTTACGAACCAGATAGTAAGCAGCATAACCAAAGAATATCCCCAGGAAAATTTGCCAGCGCAATCGACGATAGGTCGGGTCGATCTCCGCAGCAGGTAAGCGCGCTTTGTGTGGCGCCGGTTTAAAAATACTCAACATTTATAGCCTCCGTGGCCCATGGTCTTATTTATGATTAACAGCCTGATTCAGTAGAAGAACCTGCCGTTTTTTGAGTTGCCGCGATGTTAAGAAAACATTCATAAATTAAATGTGAATTACCGCACACATTATTAAACACAATGATTGAAATGTTCTGAAAGACGCATGAAATCACGTTTCACTTTCGAATTATGAGCGAATATGCGCGAAATCAAACAATTCATGTTTTTACTATGGCTAAATGGTAAAAAACGAACTTCAGAGGGATAACAATGAAAACTCGCGACTCGCAATCAAGTGACGTGATTATCATTGGCGGCGGCGCAACGGGAGCCGGGATTGCCCGCGACTGTGCCCTGCGCGGGCTGCGCGTGATTTTGGTTGAGCGCCATGACATCGCCACAGGCGCGACCGGGCGTAACCACGGTCTGCTACACAGCGGCGCGCGCTATGCGGTAACCGATGCGGAATCGGCCCGTGAATGTATTAGTGAAAACAAGATATTAAAACGTATTGCGCGTCATTGTGTTGAGCCGACCAACGGCCTGTTTATCACCCTGCCGGAAGATGACCTCTCCTTTCAAACCACTTTTATTCGCGCCTGCGAAGAAGCAGGAATAAGCGCAGAAGCCATCGATCCGCAGCAAGCGCGCATTATCGAACCTTCCGTTAACCCGGCATTGATAGGTGCAGTGAAAGTCCCGGATGGCACCGTTGATCCATTTCGTTTGACCGCAGCAAATATGCTCGATGCGAAAGAACACGGTGCAGTTATCCTCACCGCCCACAAAGTCACTGGCCTGATTCGTGAAGGCGCGACGGTATGTGGCGTTCGTGTGCGTAACCATCTCACCGGCGAAACCCAGGCACTTCATGCACCTGTGGTGGTTAATGCCGCCGGGATCTGGGGGCAACATATCGCAGAATATGCCGATCTGCGCATTCGTATGTTCCCGGCGAAAGGATCGCTGCTGATCATGGATCACCGCATTAATCAGCATGTGATCAACCGCTGCCGTAAACCTTCTGATGCCGATATTCTGGTGCCCGGCGACACTATTTCTCTCATTGGCACCACCTCTTTACGTATTGATTACGATGAGATCGACGACAACCGGGTGACGGCGGAAGAAGTGGATATTCTGCTGCGTGAAGGGGAAAAACTGGCTCCGGTGATGGCGAAAACACGTATTCTGCGAGCCTACTCTGGCGTGCGCCCACTGGTTGCCAGCGATGACGACCCGAGCGGACGTAACGTCAGTCGCGGCATCGTGCTGCTCGATCACGCCGAACGCGACGGGCTGGACGGATTTATCACCATCACCGGCGGCAAACTGATGACCTACCGCCTGATGGCGGAATGGGCTACTGACGCGGTGTGCCGCAAACTGGGCAACACGCGCCCCTGCATCACTGCCGATACGCCGCTACCAGGTTCACAGGAACCGGCTGAAGCCACGCTGCAAAAAATTATCTCCCTCCCAGCCCCGCTGCGCGGTTCTGCGGTTTACCGTCACGGCGATCGTACGCCAGCCTGGTTAAGTGAAGGCCGTTTGCACCGCAGCCTGGTCTGTGAATGCGAAGCCGTTACCGCAGGCGAAGTGCAATATGCAGTAGAAAATTTAAACGTTAACAGTCTGTTAGATTTGCGCCGTCGTACCCGTGTGGGAATGGGCACCTGCCAGGGCGAACTCTGCGCCTGCCGCGCCGCCGGACTGCTGCAACGCTTTAATGTCACCACCTCTGCGCAATCTATTGAGCAACTTTCCACCTTCCTGAACGAACGCTGGAAAGGCGTGCAACCTGTTGCCTGGGGCGATGCGCTGCGCGAAAGCGAATTTACCCGCTGGGTTTATCAGGGACTGTGTGGTCTGGAGAAGGAGCAGAAAGATGCGCTTTGATACTGTCATTATGGGCGGCGGCCTCGCCGGATTACTCTGTGGCCTGCAACTGCAAAAACACGGCCTGCGCTGTGCCATCGTCACGCGTGGTCAAAGCGCGCTGCATTTCTCATCCGGTTCGCTGGATTTGCTGAGCCATCTGCCTGACGGTCAAACGGTGACAGACATTCACGATGGCCTGGAATCTTTGTGCCATCAGGCTCCTGCCCATCCTTACAGTGTTCTCGGCTCACAGCGCGTGCTCGATCTCGCTTGCAGGGCGCAGGCATTGATCGCTGAAAGCGGTGCGCAATTGCAGGGTAGCGTTGAACTGGCTCACCAGCGAGTTACACCGCTCGGCACTCTGCGCTCAACCTGGCTAAGCTCGCCAGAAGTCCCCGTCTGGCCGTTGCCAGCGAAGAAAATATGTGTGGTGGGTATCAGCGGGCTGATGGATTTTCAGGCGCATCTTGCGGCAGCTTCGTTACGTGAATTGGATCTTTCGGTTGAAACCGCAGAAATTGAACTGCCGGAACTGGATGTGCTACGTAATAACGCCACCGAGTTCCGCGCGGTAAATATTGCCCGTTTCCTTGATAACGAAGAAAACTGGCCACTGTTGCTTGATGCGCTTATCCCTGTCGCCAACACCTGTGAAATGATCCTGATGCCAGCCTGCTTCGGCCTGGCTGATGACAGACTCTGGCGCTGGCTGAACGAACAATTACCCTGTTCATTAATGTTACTGCCGACACTGCCACCTTCCGTGCTGGGCATTCGTCTGCAAAATCAGCTTCAACGTCAGTTCGTGCGCCAGGGCGGTGTATGGATGCCGGGCGATGAAGTGAAAAAAGTGACCTGTAAAAATGGCGTGGTGAATGAAATCTGGACTCGTAATCACGCCGACATCCCGCTGCGTCCACGTTTCGCGGTTCTCGCCAGCGGCAGCTTCTTTAGCGGCGGACTGGTCGCGGAACGCAACGGCATTCGCGAGCCGATTCTCGGCCTTGATGTGCTGCAAACCGCCACGCGGGGTGAGTGGTATCGAAGTGATTTTTTTGCGGCGCAACCATGGCAGCAGTTCGGTGTAACCACTGATGAGGCACTACGCCCATCGCAGGCAGGCCAGACGGTAGAAAACTTGTTTGCCATCGGATCGGTGCTGGGCGGATATGATCCTATCGCTCAGGGATGCGGCGGCGGCGTTTGTGCTGTCAGTGCATTACATGCTGCTCAACAGATTGCCCAACGCGCAGGAGGCCAACAATGAACGATACCAGCTTCGAAAATTGCATTAAGTGCACCGTCTGTACCACCGCCTGCCCGGTAAGCCGGGTGAATCCGGGCTATCCGGGGCCAAAACAGGCCGGGCCGGATGGCGAGCGTCTGCGTCTGAAAGATGGCGCCCTGTATGACGAGGCGCTGAAATATTGCATTAACTGCAAACGTTGCGAAGTCGCCTGTCCGTCCGATGTGAAGATTGGCGATATCATCCAGCGCGCGCGAGCGAAATATGACACCACGCGCCCGTCGCTGCGCAATTTTGTGTTGAGTCATACCGACCTGATGGGCAGCGTTTCCACGCCGTTCGCGCCTATTGTCAACACCGCTACCTCGCTGAAACCAGTGCGACAACTGCTTGATGCGGCGTTAAAAATTGACCATCGCCGCACGCTGCCGAAATACTCCTTCGGCACTTTCCGTCGCTGGTATCGCAGTGTGGCTGCGCAGCAGGCGCAATATAAAGACCAGGTGGCCTTTTTCCACGGCTGCTTCGTTAACTACAACCATCCGCAGTTAGGCAAGGATTTAATTAAAGTGCTCAACGCGATGGGCACCGGCGTACAACTGCTCAGCAAAGAGAAATGCTGCGGTGTGCCACTCATCGCCAACGGTTTTACCGATAAAGCGCGTAAACAGGCAATCACTAACGTGGAATCGATCCGCGAAGCTGTGGGGGGAAAAGGCATTCCGGTCATTGCTACCTCCTCTACCTGTACGTTTGCCTTGCGCGACGAGTACCCGGAAGTGCTGAATGTTGACAACAAAGGCTTGCGCGATCATATCGAACTGGCAACCCGCTGGCTGTGGCGCAAGCTGGACGAAGGCAAAACCTTGCCGCTGAAATCACTGCCGCTAAAAGTGGTCTATCACACCCCGTGCCATATGGAAAAAATGGGCTGGACGCTCTACACCCTGGAACTTTTACGTAAGATCCCAGGGCTTGAGCTGACAGTGCTGGATTCCCAGTGCTGCGGTATTGCCGGAACTTACGGTTTCAAAAAAGAGAACTACCCCACCTCACAAGCCATCGGTGCACCGCTGTTCCGCCAGATAGAAGAGAGCGGCGCGGATCTGGTGGTTACCGACTGCGAAACCTGCAAATGGCAGATTGAGATGTCCACAAGTCTTCGCTGCGAACATCCGATTACGCTGCTGGCTCAGGCGCTGGTTTAAACTCCCTTCTGATGCCCGGTAAGCGCATTGCTTATCGGGCATTTTTGCGTGCGCGATTCCGTACCCAATGTATGCGTTTCATCACAATGAAAATTCCTCTGAAAACGTCTCGCAAAGACTGAAACTGGCAGATGTCAAAGGCCTGGGATAACCGTAATGTCGCGTCATCATAAATATCAGGTGACGGACAACCATGACTGAATCAACAACCTCCTCCCCGCATGATGCGGTATTTAAAACCTTTATGTTCTCACCCGATACCGCACGGGATTTTCTGGAAATACATCTACCGGAACCGTTACGTAAGCTGTGTAATCTGCATACGTTAAGGCTGGAACCCACAAGTTTTATTGAAAAAAGCTTACGCGCTTACTACTCGGATGTTTTGTGGTCGGTAGAAACCAGCGAAGGTGACGGCTATATCTACTGCGTAATTGAACATCAAAGTTCTGCGGAAAAGAATATGGCCTTTCGGCTGATGCGCTATGCCACCGCCGCCATGCAGCGTCACCTGGATAAAGGTTATGACAAAGTCCCGCTGGTAGTGCCATTGCTGTTTTATCATGGCGAAACCTCGCCCTACCCGTATTCTCTCAACTGGCTGGATGAATTTAACGATCCGCAACTTGCCCGGCAGTTGTACACCGAAGCTTTTCCGTTGGTGGATATCACCATCGTACCTGACGATGAGATCATGCAACATCGGCGTATAGCCCTGCTGGAACTTATTCAAAAACATATTCGAGACCGCGATTTAATCGGTATGGTCGACAGGATCACCTCGCTTTTGGTTAGAGGCTTCACTAATGACAGCCAATTGCAAACACTGTTTAATTATCTCCTGCAATGTGGCGATACCTCCCGTTTCACCCGCTTTATTCAGGAGATTGCCGAACGTTCACCACTACAAAAGGAGAGATTGATGACTATTGCTGAACGGCTACGGCAGGAAGGACATCAAATTGGCTGGCAGGAGGGTAAGATTGAAGGCTGGCAAGAAGGTAAATTGGAAGGTTTGCAGGAAGGCATGCATGAACAAGCCATTAAAATCGCCTTACGAATGCTGGAACAAGGTTTTGAACGTGAGATTGTGCTGGCAACAACCCAGCTAACCGATGCCAATCTCGCCCCATTAAGCCTGCAATGAACGCGACAACGTGCCGGGTAAAAGACTTCTCCCCGGCACGCCCTCTTTCACGCCCCCTGTGGCGACAGTGTCAACGACTCCACAACCTCAATCCAGCCATGCCCGCTGGCGATGTCCTGACCGTTCAGCCAGCGGCGCAGCATATTAAGCGCCATCATTGCGCACACCTCCTGACGGATAGCCTGGCTGTAGCGCGTGGTGCTGAAATGTACTCGCAGGGCGAAAGTGCCGTCTGGCGTAGCCAGCGCAAAGTTGAGATGCTCATCTTCCAGACCAGAAACCGCCAGCGCCAGCCCGGCGAAATGGTTAGCTCGGCGTTCCGTTATCCAGTGCGCAGTTTGCGCCAGGGTTTCTTCCTGTGAAGGAACCACTTCACACGCCAGTAATGGCGCCCCCGCGCGAGAAAGTTGCAAAGCCAGCAAGCCACCGGTGAATTGCTCGCTCAACGTCAGACTGAACTGGCGGCTTTGCAGTTCGCGGCTGATTTGCGCTGGCAGCCCTTCGGTGCCTTCGAAAATCATGCTCTGCCCGGCAACACGTTTAACATCCAGCCACAGTTTTTCCATCGCCTGTTGCTCGCTTGCCGGTCCGGTGAGTTTCAGTTCAATAATCGGCATGGAGGAGCGATAGCCCATCGTCACACCTGGCGGTAGTTGCAACGCATCCAGGCTTTGCGCCAGATCGCTTTCTGAACGACCAAAAGTGGTCAGCCGCAGACAAACCGGCGGTTGCGGCAAAGAAAAACGCTCACGCAGGCGCGGCAGGATTTCGTGCTCAACCATCACTTTAAATTCCGCCGGCACGCCTGGGGTAAAGAACATCAGGCAACGGTTAAGTTGCACAGCAAAACCACAGGCCGTACCAACCGGATTATTGATAAATTCTGCACTGGCAGGCAGCTCCGCCTGTTTGCGGTTGCTCGGCGCCATTACGCGACCACGTTCGCGGAAATAGCGTTCCATCTCTTCGAGCCAGGCTTCATGAAGAACCAGGCTTTCACCTTTGGCGGTCGCTGCGGCGAGTGCGCTTAAATCATCACTGGTCGGCCCCAGTCCGCCATTGACGATCAGCACATCGGCGTGCTGGCTACGTTCGCGAAGAATGGTCACTAAATCCTCAAGGTTATCGCCCACTGTATTGCGGCGAGATAATGGCAACCCCTGATGAAAGAAAAAATCCGCCAGCCAGGCAGCGTTAGTGTCAACGATTTGCCCGTGTAACACTTCATCCCCGGTGGATAACATTTCCACTTTTAACATGGTTATCTCCTGCTTTTGTTATCGAATCACTATAACGCAAAGGGAGATAAGGCGTAGTAAGAAACTGAATGGCGCGGCAGAACGCCGCGCCGGAAGGCATCAGAAGCTGGCGCTAACCCCAACATACGGGCCGTCAGCCACCGCGTTGTCGCGATTGCCGTCTTTAGCCGACAGGTTCAGGTAGCGGTAGCCCGCCTCAATGCTGATCGGGCGCATGATGGTGTAACGCGCGCCAGCATTCGCTTCTTCATAACTTTTAATACCGCTGGAGAGCGAATCCGGAGAGTAGTAATACTCGCCAAACAGACGGAAGCTATCGCCAATTTGCCACTGCAAGCCACCGCCTACCGCTGCGGCATAGCCTTCATCGCCGTCGTTCGGGTTGGTGTAAACGCCTTTACCGCCCACAGTTGCCATTAACGGTCCCAGCGGCAGATTCAATCCCAGGCCAACGCCCGCGACATCACCGTCGTCATCGTTATGTGTCCAGTTACCGCTTAATGCCAGACCGGTCGATTCAGTACCGAAACCGACGCCAATATTGGTATATTCTTTTCCCGCCTGACCGCTAATGCTTATCGCATTTGCCGATGCAGAAACCAATAGCATTCCAGCCAGAACTGGCAGTGCAAATTTTTTCATTTTTACCTTTTCCCGCAAGAAGATAATTAAAAGTCCCCAAAGCTGCGGGATTGTACTGCCTGACACAGAGGATTCAATGCGTGAAAAAAGCGATCTGCTAACTTATTGTAACTAAATACTTCTTTAATAATTAAGTGCAGAAAAAGTAGCCACCAAAAATTGATTGCCAGAAAAATAATCATCGCGGTTATCGTCGCAAAAAAGGCCAATGCCGCTTTCACGTGTTGATCCATTGCCGTATTCTTTTGTTTTATTTTCAGTGGTAAGGAATATTCCCATGCGGCAACGGACTATAGTTTGTCCCTTAATTCAAAATGATGGTGCTTATCTGCTGTGTAAAATGGCCGATGATCGCGGCGTTTTCCCCGGACAATGGGCGCTGTCTGGCGGCGGCGTAGAACCCGGTGAGCGCATTGAAGAAGCATTACGTCGTGAAATCAGAGAAGAGCTGGGCGAGCAACTGATTCTTACTGACATCACGCCATGGACGTTCAGTGATGACATCCGCATCAAGACGTATGCAGATGGTCGCAAGGAAGAGATTTATATGATTTACCTGATCTTTGACTGCGTCTCTGCCAACCGTGAAGTGAAAATTAACGAAGAGTTTCAGGAATACGCATGGGTAAAACCTGAAGATCTTGCTCACTATGATTTGAATGTCGCCACTCAGAAAACGTTACGTTTGAAAGGTCTGATGTAACAGTAATGACAGCCATTATTGGCTGTCATATTAACAAATCACCGATTAACAAACTCACCATCCAGTAAAACGTTGCCATTTTCAACATGCATTACCAGCCCATCCAGATAATCTGGTTTAAATGTCACGTTTCGTTTATCTTTAGCGATATAGGTGGATTTGCCCCTATAT